>JAJPEO010000094.1 GCA_021166815.1 Nocardioides sp. | reverse complement strand
GCAACTGGGACCCCTACCTCGAGGACACGGTGCGCCAGATGGTCGCCGACGGGATCGGCCGGGCCGCGGTGTTCACCACCTCCGCGTACTCCTCGTACTCCTCGTGCCGGCAGTACCGCGAGAACCTCGCCGACGCGGTCGCCGCCGTCGACGGGGCACCACGCCTCGACCGGCTGCGCCAGTACTACAACCACCCGGGGTTCATCGACCCCTTCGTCGACGCGACCGTCGCTGCCTTGGGCGAGATCCCGGAGGTGCTGCGCGACTCAGCCCGCCTGGTGTTCGTCACCCACTCGATCCCCGAGACCATGGCCGAGGCGTCCGGGCCCCGCGTGCCGGAGGGCCCCTTCGGGCCGCGCGCCTACGAGGCCCAGCACCGCAGCGCCGTCGACGAGGTGGCCAAGCGGGTGCAGCAGGCGACCGGCCGGGTCCACCGCCACGACCTCGTCTACTGCTCCCGTTCCGGGTCGCCCTCGATCCCCTGGCTGGAGCCCGACGTCAACGACCACCTGGAGTCACTGGCCTCCGACGGCTCCCGGGCCGTCGTCGTGGTGCCGATCGGCTTCGTGTCCGACCACATGGAGGTCATCTACGACCTCGACACCGAGGCCAAGGCCACGGCCGAGCGGCTGGGCCTGGCGTTCGCTCGGGCGGCCACTCCGGGCGTCGACCCCCGCTTCGTGGCGATGGTGCGCGAGCTCGTGCTCGAACGAGCCGCCGCCGAGCGCGGCGAGGAGCCGGCCCGGCCGGCCGTGGGCACCCTGCCGGCAGGCCCCGACCTGTGCGCTCCCGGCTGCTGCGCCAACCCCCGGGCCGACCGCCCGGCCCTCTGCGGCCGATGAGGCTTGAGCCGCGATGAGTGCGGAGCTGCGCGACCTCGCTCTCGAGGTGGGTCGCGAGGCCGCCGACCTCGCGCGTCGCATGCGCCGCGACGTCGAGGTCGCGGAGACCAAGACCAGTGCCGTCGACGTGGTGACCCACGCCGACCAGGCCGTCGAGCGCCTCGTCCGTGAGCGCCTCCTGGCCGCGCGCGGGGACGACTCGATCCTCGGCGAGGAGGGCGACGACCACGTCGGCACGAGCGGTGTCCGCTGGGTCGTCGATCCCATCGACGGCACCGTCAACTACCTCTACGGGCTGCCCGACTGCGCGGTGTCCATTGCCGCCGAGGTCGACGGCTCGGTCGTCGCCGGCGCCGTCGTGGGGATCGGGCTCGACGCGATCTACAGCGCCGCGGTGGGGGAGGGAGCCGTACGCGACGGCCGTCCCCTCCGGGTGCGGCCGGTGGTGCCGGTGCCCCAGCGACTGGTGCTGACCGGGTTCGGCTACGTCGCAGAGGTGCGTGCCCACCAGGCCGAGCGCGTGGCACGGATGCTGCCGCTCGTGCGTGACGTGCGCCGGATGGGGTCGTGCGCCCTCGACCTGTGCCGAGTTGCGGAGGGGGCCGCGGACGCCTACGTCGAGGAGGGCCCGCAGGTGTGGGACTGGAGCGCCGCCGGCCTGGTCCTGACCGAGGCGGACGGTCACTTCGACGTGCTGGCGGGCACGCTGCGCGACGCCGTCCCGGCCGCGCCGGAGCGCGCGCTCGTCGTCGGGACTCCTGCGGACGGGTGGGCGTCGTTCGTCGACCTGCTCGAGGCGTGCGGGTTCCTCGCCGCACCCCGGGAATAGCCCCGCCCCGGCCGCTGTTCTCGCGACACGTCGGGACCGGCTCCCCTCCGGGAGTCGTCATGGTGCACAATCTGGCGCCGACGACGCACAACATGGATGCTGCTCCCGAGACCCGGGTCCGCCGCGATCCACCGTGACTGGAGAGTGAACCGATGGCCACCGATTACGACGCACCGCGCAAGACCGAAGAGGATCAGAGCGAGGAGAGCATCGAGGAGCTCAAGGCGCGTCGACACGACAAGAACTCCGGCAAGGTCGACGAGGACGAGGCCGAGGCTGCCGAGTCGTTCGAGCTCCCCGGGGCCGACCTCTCCCACGAGGAGCTCGCGGTCGAGGTCATCCCTCGCCAGAGCGACGAGTTCACCTGCATGAGCTGCTTCCTGGTCCACCACCGCTCACAGCTGGCCGACGAGAAGAAGCTGATCTGCAAGGACTGCATCTGACGGGATTCATGAGGACCTGGGGGGCCGGCCAGCGCCGGCCTCACCTCAGCTCTGTGGCGTGACCGCGGCGTCCTTGTCCTGGTTGTCCTTCTTCAGCTGCGGGGGCAGCGCACCGGTGGACTTCGCGTAGTACTCCGCGGCCCTGCGCGTCGCGAGCATCCGGGCCAGGCCGATGAGGGTGCCGCTCAGCGATGCCCACAGCACCGCCTCACGCAGCTCCACGTCCGGGTCGGCGGGGTTGGCCGGCGGGTTCTTGCCCGTGGCGGCTCGCCAGGACGTGTTCAGTGCCTTCTTGGCCAGCGCTGCGGCGCCCAGCGCCGAGACGAGGGAGAAGGCGGAGAAGAACTTGCTGCCGCTCTGAGAAGCCATGGGAGAAACCCTACCCACTTCGTCGTTCAGCGGGTGCGTGCGGACTCCACGGCGGCGACGACACGGTCGGGCCGGCGGCAGCTGAGCAGCCAGTAGGGCGTGGGGTCCCGAGGGTCGTCGATGTCCACGCGGACACCGCGCTTGAGGTAGGGCCGCAGCACCAGGTAGGCGCGGGCATCGGCCTCGACGCCGGCCTGCCGCCGCATCTCCTCGGCGTCCAGGGCACGGGCTCCGCCGATGAGGCCGAGCGGGATGCTCGCGCGCCCGGCGCGGAGCTCGTCGTCGACCACGCCGACGCGCGCCGAGCCGTAGGAGAGGAAGACTCCACCCATGAGGGCCAGGGCCACGGCGGTGGCGAGCCAGGCGATGTACTCCAGCTCGGGCGGCACCGCAGCGAGGATCGCCAGCCAGAAGGTGGCGATCAGCATCGTCCCCTGCACCCACCAACGCAGCGGGACCGTGAGTCGTTCGGCGTAGTCCACGCAGCGGAGCCTATAGATTGCACCCTCGTGCCCGAGACCTCCGCCCCCGGCGACGCCCACGACGAGGTCGAGGTGGCCCTCGTCCGGCTCGACCCGGACCTGCCTGCCCCGACGTACGCCCACCCCGGCGACGCCGGAGCCGACCTGCTCACCGCGATCGACGTGACGCTCGCCCCGGGAGAGCGCGCCCTGGTTCCCACCGGTGTCGCCATCGCCATGCCCGAGGGGTACGTCGCGCTGGTGCACCCGCGCTCCGGCCTCGCCGCCCGGCACGGGCTGTCCATCGTCAACACGCCAGGCACCGTGGACGCCGGCTACCGGGGCGAGGTCAAGGTCATGCTGATCAACCATGACCTGGTGGAGCCCGTCGAGCTCCGGCGCGGCGACCGCATCGCCCAGCTGGTGTTCCAGCGGGTGTCGCGGGCGAGGTTCACCGAGGTGGAGGTGCTACCCGACTCCGTCCGTGGTGACGGAGGATACGGTTCTACCGGAGGCTTCGCCGGCTCCTGAGGCCCCCGACGACGCGATGAACGGAGTACCCACGTGAAGTTCCGCCGCAAGTCCGCGGAGACCCCTGTCCCGGACAGCGCTGCGTCCGCCGCAGACCCCGTCATCCCCGCCGACCCGGTCGATCCCACGTCCGGGCCGTTCGACGTGTCCCAGGTCCGGCACGACGGCGTCGACAGGGCCGACCTCGGCGCGCTGCTGATCCCGGCGATCCCGGGTCGCGAGCTGCGCCTGCAGATCGAGGAGGCCACCGGCCGCGTCCAGGCGGTGGTGCTCGTCGGCCAGGACGGCGCACTGGAGTTCCAGGCCTTCGCAGCCCCGCGCAACGGCGACCTGTGGAGCACCGTACGCCCCCAGATCGCCGACGACCTGGCCTCGCGTGGCGGCAAGGCCACCGAGCGCGAGGGCCGGTGGGGCATCGAGCTCGTCTGCGAGGTGCCCGTGAAGCGTCCTGACGGCACGGTGCAGACCCAGCCCTCGCGCATCATCGGCATCAACGGTGAGCGGTGGCTCCTGCGCGCCTCGTTGCTGGGGCGTCCCGCCCTCGAGCCCGACACCGCCGGGGAGTGGGAGGACGCGCTCGCCCAGGTCGTGGTCAACCGCGGCACCGAGGCGATGCCCGTGGGTGAGCCACTGCCCGTACGCCTTCCCGACGACGCCCGTCGATTGGGCTGACATGGCCGAGAAGAGCCGCTTGCGCCAGGCCCTGTCGAGGTGGGCGAGCACGGAGGACCAGCACCAGCGCGACCTGCGAGCCACGCACGCCGTGGAGGACGCCCTGCCCATCGTGGACGCGCCCCACCGCGAGCTGGTGACGGTTCGCGGGGTGCTGCGCACCGTGACGCTCCGCCCGCGCGGTGGCGTCCCCGCGCTGGAGGCCGACCTCGACGACGGCACAGGGGTCCTCACCCTCGTGTGGCTCGGTCGGCGCCGCATCGCCGGGATCGAGCCCGGCCGCTCGGTGACCGTGCGCGGGTGCATCGGCGAGCAGAACGGCGTGCCGCTCATGTTCAATCCCCGTTACGAGCTGTTGCCGTGACCGGCGGCGGGGCCGAGGAGCCCGCCGAGGCTGCGACTGCGGCCTCGGAGCACCACACCGTCGAGGCGTCGACCGTCGAGGCCGTGGTCCGCGAGCAGCTCGCCAAGGCGCTCGGCGGCCGACGAGGCATGGCCGAGGCAGCCCTGCCCACCATCTTTTTCACCGTCACGTGGCTGTCCACGCGCCACATGAACACCGCGCTGCTGGTGAGCGTCGGCGCGGCGGTGCTCCTGCTGCTGGTCAGGATCGTGCAGCGCTCCACCGTGCAGTTCGTGGTCAACGCCCTGGTCGGCATCGGCATCGGGTGGTTCTTCGTCCAGCGGGCCGCGGCGGCGGGCGGCAGCGCCGAGGACCAGGCCCTGGCGTACTTCCTGCCGGGGATCCTCTACAACTCCGCCTACGCCGTCGTGCTGGGGCTCACGATCCTCGTGGGCTGGCCGCTGGTCGGCTTCATGGTCGGCAGCATCGCCGGCGACCCCACCGAGTGGCACCAGGACAAGCAGCTCGTGAAGCTGTGCAGCCGGCTCACCTGGATGCTGGTCGTGCCCTGCGTGGTCCGGGTGGCGCTGCAAGCGCCGGTGTGGCTGGCCGGGTCGTCGGGGTCGATGGATCCCGACACCGCCGTGGCCGTCCTCGGCATCCTCAAGATCGGCCTGGGCTGGCCGTTGCAGCTGGCCTCGCTCGGCGCCATGGTGTGGCTGCTGGCCCGCAACCGCACGCCCGTCGCGGCGAGGCCCTCGGGCGCTGGGGCCTGAACCTCAGCCCCGCCCGGCGCCGGGGGAGAGCAGGCTCTCGAGCTGGGCCTCGATCTCGGCGGGGATGACGAACAGGAGCTCGTCGCCGGCCTCGAGCGGCTGCTGGGCGTCGGGGGTGTAGACCTGTCCGTCGCGCAGGATCGTGACCAGTGCGCAGTTCTCCGGGAAGGGCACCAGCCCGCTCGGAGTCCCGACGTACGGCGAGTCCGCCGCGAGCGTGATCTCGACGAGGTTGGCGTTGCCCTGCCGGAACGTGAACAGCCGGACCAGGTCGCCGACCGACACGGCCTCCTCGACCAGGGCGGACATGATGCGCGGGGTGGAGACGTTGACGTCGACCCCCCAGGCCTCGGTGAAGAGCCACTCGTTGTGCGGGTGGTTGACGCGGCCGACCGTGCGTGGGACGGCGAACTCCGTCTTGGCCAACAGCGAGGTGACGAGGTTGACCTTGTCGTCACCGGTCGCGGCGATGACCACGTCGCACTTGCCGAGCTGTGCCTCGGCGAGCGAGGACAGCTCGCACGAGTCCGCGAGCAGCCACTCCGCGTCGGGCACCTGCTCGGGGCGGATCGCTGCGGGCGACTTGTCGATGAGGAGCACCCGGTGGCCGTTCTCGATGAGCTCGGCGGCGATGGACCGGCCGACTGCGCCGGCTCCGGCAATGGCGACACGCATGGCTTGCTGTTCCCGTCTCAGAGGTCTTCGGGGCCGGACTCGAGCACGCCGTAGGCGTGGTCGACCTCGGCCTCACGGATGGCCAGGTGGAGCATGTCGCCCTCCTGCAGGACCGTCTGGCGGTTGGGCAGCATGCCCTCGCCGAGGCGGTCGATCCAGGCGATGCGGGCGCGGGACTGCTCCTGGAAGTGCACGGAGCGGTGGCCGATCCACTGCTCGGGCACGGTGATGTGGTCGACCCTGATCGTGCCCGAGGGGTCACGGAAGTCGGGCTCGGCGCCAGCGGGGAGCAGCCGACGCAGCACCTGGTCGGCGGTCCACTTGACCGTGGCGACGGTGGTGATGCCGAGGCGCTGATAGACCTCCGCGCGACCGGGGTCGTAGATGCGCGCGACGACCTGCTGGATGTTGAACGTCTCGCGGGCCACACGGGCGGCGATGATGTTGGAGTTGTCACCGCTGGAGACCGCGGCGAAGGCGTCGGCACGCTTGATGCCCGCCTTCTGGAGCACCTCCTGGTCGAAGCCCGGGCCGGTGACCTTGTCGCCGTTGAACGCAGGGCCCAGGCGCCGGAACGCGTCAGGGTCGCTGTCGATCACCGACACGGTGTGGTTGCGGTCCTCGAGGCTGCGCGCGAGGGTCGATCCGACCCGGCCACAGCCCATGATCACGACATGCACGTGTGAACCGTACTCCAGCGTCGGACAGGGCTGCCGAGGTCTAGGCTTGCCGACCGTGAGTGTCGGCAACGTCTCCAAGCGCATCCTTCTCGGGCGCAAGCTGCGCAGCAGCCAGCTCGGCGAGACACTGCTGCCCAAGCGGGTCGCGCTGCCCGTCTTCGCCAGCGACGCCCTCTCCTCGGTGGCCTACGCGCCGGACGAGGTCTTCATCATGCTCGCGGTCGCGGGAGCCTCCGCATACGCCTTCTCGTGGTGGATCGGCCTCGCCGTGGCCGTCGTGATGCTGACGGTCGTGGCCTCGTACCGACAGACCGTGCACGCCTACCCCTCCGGTGGCGGCGACTACGAGGTGGCCACGGTCAACCTCGGCCGCAACGCGGGAGTCACGGTCGCCAGCGCGCTGCTGGTCGACTACGTCCTCACCGTGGCCGTTTCGATCTCGTCGGCGTCGCAGTACGTCGCCGGCGCCTTCCCGCTCCTGATCGGCCACGAGGTCGCCGTGGCCGTGGTCGCCGTGGTCGCGCTCACGGCGATGAACCTGCGTGGCGTACGCGAGTCCGGCACGTTCTTCGCCGTCCCCACCTACCTCTTCATGCTGGCGATCCTCGGCATGTGCGGCTACGGCCTGCTGCGCCTGCTGCAGGGCGACCTCCCGATGGCCGAGAGCGCCAACCTCCAGATCGACCCCGCCCCGGGCTGGGAGGGACCGCTCAGCCAGATCGCCCTCACCTTCCTGCTGGCGCGCGCGTTCTCGTCGGGGTGTGCGGCGCTCACCGGTGTGGAGGCGATCAGCAACGGCGTGCCGGCCTTCCGCAAGCCCAAGAGCCGCAACGCCGCCACCACCTTGCTCCTCCTGGGGCTCATCGCGGTCACGATGATGATGAGCGTCATCGTGCTGGCCAACGAGATGAGCATCCGGTACGTCGACCCGCACGAGCTCGACCGTCTGCGCACCGCGGCCGGCAGCGCGCTGCCGGCGGGCTACGAGCAGCACCCGGTGATCGCGCAGATCGCAGCCGGCGTGTTCGACCACTTCCCGCCCGGCTTCTACTTCGTCCTCACCGTGACCGGCGTGATCCTCGTGCTGGCCGCCAACACCGCCTTCAACGGCTTCCCCGTGCTCGGCTCGATCCTCGCGCAGGACGGCCTGGCCCCCCGCTCGCTCGGGTCGCGCGGCGACCGCCTGGCCTACAGCAACGGCATCGTGTTCCTGGCAGCGATGTCGATCATCCTGATCGTCGTGTTCCGTGCGGAGACCACGAAGCTCATCCAGCTCTACATCGTGGGCGTCTTCGTCTCGTTCACGCTGAGCCAGCTGGGCATGATCCGGCACTGGAGCGCCGCCCTGCGCATCGAGGACGACCCCGTGTCGCGGCTGCGGATGCAGAGGTCTCGCGCGATCAACACCTTCGGCCTGGGCATGACCGCCGTCGTCCTGGTGGTCGTCATCATCACCAAGTTCCTCGCCGGGGCGTGGATCACGATCCTGGCGATGGGTGGCTTCTTCCTGGTGATGAAGGGCATCTCGCGCCACTACGCGCTGGTCGAGGCCGAGCTGGCTGCCGACGAGGCCGACAAGGTGATGCCGACCCGGGTGCACGCCATCGTCCTGGCCGCGAAGCTGCACAAGCCGACGCTGCGAGCGCTGGCCTTCGCCAAGGCCACCCGCCCCAACGTGCTCGAGGCGATCTACGTGAGCGTCGACCCGGTGGCGACCAACCGTCTCCTCGACGAGTGGGACGAGCGGCACATCGACGTCCCACTCAAGGTGCTGCACTCGCCCTACCGCGAGGTCGTCCGTCCCGTGGTCGACTACGCCCACGCGATCCGGACCGCCAACCCGCGCGGCGTGGTCGCGGTGTTCGTCCCCGAGTACGTCGTCGGTCGCTGGTGGGAGCAGTTCCTCCACAACCAGACGGCCCTGCGACTCAAGACCAGGCTGCTGTTCTCCCCGGGCGTGATGGTGATCTCGGTTCCCTACCAGCTGCGTTCCTCGGAGATCGCGCGCGAGCGCGAGGATCGGGAGGCGCGACGCGTCCACGCCGGCGACCTCCGTCGTGGCCGAGTGCGGGTCGGCAGCGACCGTCAGATCGAGCCATGAGCCGTCCCGTCCGCCAACGGCGTCCGCGCGGCAAGTCCCGCGTCGGCGAACGCTTCACCGTCGAGGTCGGGCCGGTGGCCCACGGTGGTTCCTGCGTGGCGCGCCTGCCCGAGCCCGACTCCCGCGTGGTGTTCGTGCGCCACGCGCTGCCCGGGGAGCGCGTCGTCGTCGAGGTCACCGAGGGGACCGAGGGCGACCGGTTCTGGCGCGGTGACGCCGTCGAGGTCCTGACCGCGTCCCCTGAGCGGGTCGCAGCCCCCTGCCCGGTGGCCGGCCCAGGTGGGTGCGGTGGCTGCGACTTCCAGCACGTCGACGTGGCCCACCAGCGCGTCCTCAAGGCCGCCGTGGTGCGCGAGCAGCTGGTGCGGCTGGGCCGGCTGGCGCCGGAGGACCCTCGCGTCGCCGGCCTGGTCGTCGAGGCCGTGCCCGTCGACGGACGGGACGACGGGCTGGGGTGGCGTACCCGCCAGCGCTATGCCCGCCTTCCCGACGGCTCCCGGGCCATGCGCAAGCACCGCTCCCACGACCTCGTGCCGGTCGACACGTGCCTGATCGCCCACCCCGACGCCGATCGTCCGGTCGGCCCGGTGGTGGAGGAGGTCGTGGAGGCCGCGGGGGAGAGGCACGAGTTCAGGCGGGCCGGCAACGGCTTCTGGCAGGTCCACCCCGAGGCCGCGCGGGTGCTCGTCGAGGCGGTCCTCGACGCGCTCGACCCGCGGCCCGGTGAGCGGGCCATGGACCTCTACTCGGGCGTGGGCCTGTTCGCGCGGTTCCTGTCCTCGCGGATCGGCTCCGGCACCAGGCTGGTGCTGGTGGAGGCCGATCGCGAGGCCTCCCGTCACGCACTGGCCAACCTGGCCGGGCACGACGGTGTCGAAGTGGCCTGTGGGCCGACCGACCGGGTCCTCGAGAGCTCGTACGACGAGCCCTTCGACCTCGTGGTCCTCGACCCGCCGCGCGAGGGTGCTCGCCGTGCCGTGGTGGAGCAGGTCGCCGACCGGCGTCCGCGGGCGGTGGCGTACGTCGCCTGCGACCCCGCGGCGCTGGGTCGCGACGTCGCGCTGTTCGCCGAGCAGGGCTACGAGCTGACGTCGGTGCGTGCCTTCGACCTGTTCCCGATGACCCACCACATCGAGTGCGTC
>JAJPEO010000088.1 GCA_021166815.1 Nocardioides sp. | reverse complement strand
GCTGGACTGCACCCGCACGGGCGGGGAGACCGCGAGCTCGCGGGACTGGCCCACCGCCAAGGGACCCGCGAACACGATCTCGCCGTTGCCGTCCCGGACGACCACCCGCGCCCCGCCGGCCGGAGCACTCACCACGACAGGGACCGGATCGGCGGCCGGGGCGCTGCCCGCGCCCTGCGGGCCGCCCGAGCCGTTGAGCACGAGCGCATCGCGCTGCAGGTCGGACGGAGTGTCCATGACGAGTCGGGCCACCGACCAGAACAGGACCAGGGCCATGACCGCGGCCACCAGCACCGACCAGTTGGGGCCACCGCGGGTGCCGCGGATCGAGCCGTGCGCGCCCGTGGCGAGCTCGGCCTCGAACACCCGGCGAGCGTTGATCGGCGCGCGGGCGTAACGCTCGTCGTACGAGGCCAGCACCCCCGCGGCGTCGATGCCCAGGACGCGGGCGAGGGTCCGCAGGTGCCCGCGGGCGTAGAAGTCGCCGCCGCACGGCTCGAAGTCGTCGACCTCGATCGACTCCAGCACGTGGGGACGGATGCGCGTGCGCTCGGCCAGCTGCTCGACCGAGAGACCCAGACGCGTACGGGCCGCCGCGATCTCGGGCCCGATGACCGGGTCGTCGGCGGGCTGGATCGCGAAGTCGTCGATGACGAGCTCGGCGACGGGCTCGCCGGCCGTGGCGATCGGGCGCACGCGGTCACCCCACGCCTCGGTCTCCTCGACCAGGCTGACGGCGCCCGCACGGCGCAGCTCTCGTCCCGCCGGCTCGTCGTCCGCGACCGGCTCGACGACGTGATGCACCTCGGCCCGTCGCCCGGACACCGACTCACGCAGCGGCGCCGGCGTCGCGCTGGCACGCACCTCCTGGTCGCGAGCAGGCTCATCCTCGACCACCGGGACGGCGGTCTCGGCAGCAGCCGGCTCGTCCTCCACCTCGACCGAAGCCACGTCGACCACCTGCTCAGGCGTACGACACACCTGGCGCAGCGAGGTCGACAGGTCGCCGGCGGCGACCACCCGGGTCGACAGGCCCAGGGGGACGGCCAGCGGTGCGCCGTGCAGCAGCCTGGCCAGCAGGGCCTGGCGACGCGCGGCCCCGGTGAGCCCCGACTGGACCAGCCCGGGGTCGTGGGGCACGACCACCAGGCGTCCGTCGCGCAGCAGGCCGCGGCGCGGGAGGTGCTCGACCCGCGCCACCGACGTCCACGGCAACCCCTGCCAGGAGCGGCCCAGGCGCAGGCGCACGCCCTGCGCGTCGGCGACGAGCAAGGGGGTTCGGGCGTCGAGCAGCGCGGCCAGCCAGGCGGCGCCGACACCGCCCATCAGCAGTGCCAGCAGCCAGTCGAGCAGCGCGCCGGTCTGCGTGGCCCGCGCGAGGTAGGCGATGGCGAGCACGGACCCGGCGCCGCCCACGAGGGCGGCGACACCGGAGTGGCGGCGTACCTCGACGACGTCGGGGATCACGGTCAGCGAGCCGTCGGGGTGCTCGTCGGGTCGACGACCCGCACCGGTCTCGTCGACCAATCGCTCAGCCCCCATCACGCTCCCCCGTCCAGCGTCGCGATCACGGAGTCGAGCTCGTCGGGTTTGACCAGCACGTCACGGGCCTTGGAGCCCTCGCTGGGTCCCACCACGCCGCGGCTCTCGAGGATGTCCATGAGGCGTCCGGCCTTCGCGAAGCCCACCCGGAGCTTGCGCTGCAGCATCGAGGTCGAGCCGAACTGCGTGGAGACGACCAGCTCGATGGCCTGCACCACCAGCTCGAGGTCGTCGCCGATGTCGTCGTCCAGCTCGCGCTTGGACTGCTGAGGCGCGGTGACCTCCTCGACGTAGGTCGGCTCCAGCTGGCCCTTGACGTGCTTGACGACCTGGTGGACCTCCACCTCGCTGACCCACGAGCCCTGGACGCGGACCGGCTTGGAGGCCCCCATGGGCAGGAACAGGGCGTCGCCCTGCCCCACGAGCTTCTCCGCGCCCGGCTGGTCGAGGATGACCCGGCTGTCGGTCACCGAGCTGGTGGCGAACGCCAGCCGCGAGGGGACGTTGGCCTTGATCAGGCCCGTCACCACGTCCACCGACGGGCGCTGGGTGGCCAGGACCAGGTGGATGCCGGCGGCTCTCGCCAGCTGGGTGATCCGCACGACGGCGTCCTCGACGTCGCGTGGGGCGACCATCATCAGGTCGGCGAGCTCGTCGACGACGACGACGAGGTAGGGGTACGTCGTGAGGACCCGCTCGCTGCCCGGGGGCACCTCGACCTTGCCCGCGCGCACCGCCTTGTTGAAGTCGTCGACGTGGCGGAAGCCGAAGTTGGCCAGGTCGTCGTAGCGCATGTCCATCTCACGCACGACCCACTGCAGCGCCTCGGCGGCCTTCTTCGGGTTGGTGATGATCGGGGTGATGAGGTGCGGGATGCCTTCGTAGACGTTGAGCTCGACGCGCTTGGGGTCGACCAGGATCATGCGCACCTCGTCGGGCGTCGCGCGCATCATCAGCGAGGTGATCATCGAGTTGATGAACGAGGACTTTCCGGAACCGGTGGCGCCGGCCACCAGCAGGTGGGGCATCTTGGCCAGGTTGGCGACCACGAAGCCGCCCTCGACGTCCTTGCCGACGCCGGTGATCATCGGGTGGTGGTCGCTGCGCGCGGTGTTGGAGCGCAGCACGTCACCCAGGGAGACGATCTCCTTGTCGACGTTGGGGATCTCCACGCCGACCGCCGACTTGCCCGGGATGGGCGAGAGGATGCGGACGTCCGCCGAGGCCACCGCGTAGGCGATGTTCTTCTGGATGTTGGTGATCTTCTCGACCTTGACGCCGGGGCCGAGCTCCACCTCGTAGCGGGTGACCGTCGGGCCACGGGTGTAGCCGGTGACCGAGGCGTCGATGCTGAACTCGTCGAGCACCTGGGTGAGCC
>JAJPEO010000085.1 GCA_021166815.1 Nocardioides sp. | reverse complement strand
GCACGGTGCGCTTCCTCGAGACCCACACCCGCTGACCGGGCACTTCTCCGCACGCGAGAGCCGCCGACCGGGCACTTTCCCGCACGCACAACGCACCGACCGGGCACCTCCCCTGCGGAGAAGTGCCCGGTCGGCGTTGGTTCGATGCGGAGAAGTGCCCGGTCAGGCGGGGAAGGACTCGTCCTTCGCCACCATGTCGCGGAGGTACTGGCTCGGGCGGAACCGGTCGCCGTACTTCTCGGCCAGCTCGTCGGCACGGGCCACGAAGGCGGCCAGGCCGGTCTCGCCGGTCTGCTCGCCCGAGGCGTCGGTGGCGATGTAGCCGGTCATGAACTGCGCGGCGCCGCCGGTGTTGGCCGGGAAGCCGATGCCCATGATCGAGCCGATGTTGGCCGCAGCGGCGCTCTCGATCACGCCCTCCTCGAAGCACTTCGCGGTCTCGAGGGCCTCGACGAACAGCATCCGGTCCCTGATGTCGCGCAGCGGGACCTGCTCCTCGGCGAGGGGGAACTCCTCGGCCAGGCCGGGCCAGATCGACGTACGACGACCGTCCGCGTAGTCGTAGAAGCCGGCACCCGCGAGGCGCGAGGGGCGCCCGATCTCGACCATGCGGCGCACGACGTCGCCCGACGGGTCGGAGTCCGGCGTGATGCCGAGCTCGGCGGCCGCGTCGGCGTTGGCCTTGCGGATCTTGAGCATGAGCTCCATGTTGAGCTCGTCGCTGATCTGCAGCGGGCCGACCGGGAAGCCGGCCTGCGTGGCGGCACGCTCGATGGAGTACGGGGCCACGCCCTCGCCGAGCATCGCCAGGCCCTCGTTGATCTGGGTGCCGATGACGCGCGAGGTGTAGAAGCCGCGGCTGTCGTTGACCACGATCGGCGTCTTGCGGATCTGCTGCACGACGTCGTAGGCCTTGGCCAGCGCCTCGTCGGAGGTCTCCTTGCCGCGGATGATCTCCACCAGCGGCATCTTGTCGACGGGGCTGAAGAAGTGCAGGCCGATGAAGTCGGCCAGCCGGTCGACACCCTCGGCGAGGCCGGTGATCGGCAGCGTCGAGGTGTTGGAGCACAGCAGGGCGTCGGAGTTGACGTACGGCGCGACCTCGGCGAAGACCTTCTTCTTCAGCTCCGGGTCCTCGAACACGGCCTCGATGACCAGGTCGCACCCGGCGAGGTCCTCGGCCTTGTCGGTCGCGGTGATGCGGCCCAGCAGCTCGGCGGCCTTCTCCTCGGTGAGGCGACCGCGCGAGACGGCCTTGGCGTTGAGCTTCTCGGTGTAGGCCTTGCCCTTCTCGGCCCCCTCGAGGGAGACGTCCTTGAGCACGACCTGCATGCCGGCCCGGGCGCACGAGTAGGCGATGCCGGCGCCCATCATGCCGGCGCCCAGGACGCCGACCTTGGTGGCCTGCCAGCGCTCGATGCCCGTGGGGCGCAGCGACCCCGAGCCGATCGCCTGCAGGTCGAAGAAGAACGCCTGGATCATGTTCTTCGACTGCTGGTTGACGATCAGGTTGGTGATGTAGCGCGACTCGATGCGCGAGGCGGTGTCGAAGTCGACCTGCGCGCCCTCGACGGCCGCGGACATGATCGCCTTCTGCGCCGGGAAGTCCGCACCCTTGAGCTGCTTCTGCAGCAGCGCCGGGAACGCCGGGAGGAAGCCGGCGAGCGCGGGCGAGCGGGGGGTGCCGCCGGGCATCTTGTAGCCCTTGCGGTCCCACGGGTTGATCGCGGCGTTCTCGTCGTCCTTGTTGGCCAGGATCCATGCCTTGGCCGCGGGGACGAGCTCCTCGCGGGTGGCGACCAGCTCGTCGACCAGGCCCTTCTCCTTGGCCGCGGCGGGCTTGAAGCGCGGGCCCTGGAGGAGCACGTCCATGAGCGCCGACTGCAGGCCGAGCATGCGTACGGTGCGCGTCACGCCGCCGCCGCCGGGCAGCAGGCCCAGGCTCGCCTCGGGGAGGCCGATCTCGACCTTGTTGTCGTCGACGATGATGCGGCGGTTGGCCGCCAGGCAGATCTCGTAGCCACCGCCGAGCGCGGCGCCGTTGATCGCGGCGACCACGGGGCGGGGGAAGGTCTCGAGCCGGCGCAGCGTGGCCTTGATGCCCTCGGCCGACTCGAACACCTGCTGGGCGTCGGCCTTGGTGGTGGTCACCATGTGCTTGAGGTTGCCGCCGGCGAAGAAGGTCTTCTTCGCGCTCGCGACCACGACGCCGGTGACGTCGTCCTGCTCGGCGTAGAGGCGGTCGACGGCTGCGTCCATCGACTCCTTGTAGATCTCGTTCATGGTGTTGGCGCTGGACGTGGGGTCGTCCAGCGTGAGGGTGACGATGCCGTCGGCGTCCTTCTCGTAGCGGACGGCGCTCTGGGTCTGGGTGTCAGTCACTTTTTCTTCCTTGAAGTCCTTGTCGATGGTCAGACCAGCGCTGTGTCGATGGAGCTGGCCCTGACTCCGCTCGTTCCTCGCTGCGTCAGACCAGCTCGATGATCGTGGCGATGCCCATCCCCCCACCCACGCACAGCGTGGCGAGGCCACGGCGCTGGCCGCGCCGCTCGAGCTCGTCGATGAGGGTGCCGAGGATCATGGCGCCGGTCGCGCCGAGCGGGTGGCCCATCGCGATGGCGCCGCCGTTGACGTTGGTGATCGAGTCGTCGATGCCCATGTCCTTCATGAAGCGCAGGGCGACGGCGGCGAACGCCTCGTTGATCTCGAACAGGTCGATGTCGTCGACAGTGAGGCCGGCCTTGTCCAGCGCCTTGCGGGCCGCCGGGGCGGGGCCGGTGAGCATGATGACCGGGTCGGCGCCGGAGACGGCGGCCGAGACGATGCGGGCACGCGGGGCGAGGCCGTGGCGCTTGCCCGCCTCCTCCGAGCCGATCGCCATGGTGGTGGCGCCGTCGACGATGCCGGAGGAGTTGCCGGCGTGGTGGACGTGGTCGATCTTCTCGAGCCAGTGGTACTTCTGCAGCGCGAGGTCGTCGAAGCCGGCGTCCGCGCCGATCTGGGCGAACGACGGCTTGAGAGCACCGAGGCCCTCGGCGGTCGTGGTCGCACGGATGGTCTCGTCACGGTCCAGGACCGTGATGCCGTTGAGGTCACGGACCGGGACGACGGCGTTCTTGAAGTAGCCGGCCTCCCAGGCTGCCGCGGCGCGCGCGTGCGACTGGGCGGCGTACGCGTCGACGTCGTCGCGGGTGAAGCCCTCGATGGTGGCGATCAGGTCGGCGCCGATGCCCTGGGGCACGAAGCTGGACTTGAAGGCCGTGGCCGGGTCCATCGCCCAGGCGCCGCCGTCAGAGCCCATCGGGACGCGGCTCATCGACTCGACACCGCCGGCGAGGATCAGGTCCTCCCAGCCGGAGCGGATGCGGCCGGCGGCCTGGTTGACGGCCTCGAGGCCCGACGCGCAGAACCGGTTGAGCTGCACACCGGCGACGGTGTCGGGGTAGCCGGCCTTGAGCGCGGCGGTCTTGGGGAGGACGGCACCCTGGTCACCGACCGGGCTGACGACGCCGAGGACGATGTCGTCGACGCCGTTGACGTCCAGATCCGGGTTGCGGACCTTGATCTCGTCGAGGAGACCGACGACCAGGTCGATCGGCTTCACCTCGTGCAGCGAACCCGCTGCCTTGCCCTTGCCGCGGGGAGTGCGGATGTGGTCGTAGACGAATGCTTCTGCCATGCCTGCGATTGTGACACCATTACTGTCACAGTCGGTAGGGGTGGCGCGCGTTGTGATGCGGGTCACCGCGACGAAGGAAGGGACATGGCATGGACGCGGACCAGCTGCTGACGCTGGAGGAGCTCACCGAGCGGGTGGGCCTGAGCGTGCGCAACGTCCGCTTCTACACCTCCCGCGGCCTGGTGCCACCGCCCCTGCGCCGCGGCCG
The DNA here is from genome assembly GCA_021166815.1 of Nocardioides sp. Taxonomy (GTDB): domain Bacteria; phylum Actinomycetota; class Actinomycetes; order Propionibacteriales; family Nocardioidaceae; genus Nocardioides. Next base: position 51 of record JAJPEO010000085.1, on the reverse strand, counting down.
CTCGGGCTACTACGGCCCCGACCACATCGCCCGGCTGGAGCTCGTCCAGGC
>JAJPEO010000058.1 GCA_021166815.1 Nocardioides sp. | reverse complement strand
CGCCGCGGAGGTCCTCACCGTGCTCACCGGGGTGCTCGTGGGCGTGCTCGGATGGCACCTGTCGCGCACCCAGGTCCCCGTCGCGTACCCCGGCGTCGACGCCGCGCCGTACCTCTCGACGCTCGCGCTGCTGGTCGGTGTGCTCGGGATGCTGCCCGCCGTGGCCACTCCGGCCCCCACCCTCCCCGTCGCGCCCAGGACGGCCCGGGCGGCTCCGATGAAGGCCCGGGAGGCAGCATGATCGAGCTGCGCGAGGTCAGCTTCGCCTACGACGACCGGATCGTGCTGGACCGGGTCTCCCTCGAGCTGGACGAAGCCGAGCTGGTCCTGGTGGCCGGCCGGACCGGCGTCGGCAAGTCGACCCTGCTGGGACTGTTCACCGGGCTCGTGCCCCGCTTCACCGGCGGCACCCTCACCGGCGACGTCCTCCTGGACGGGGAGAGCATCGTGGCCCAGCCTCCGCGCGAGCGGGCCCACCTCATCGGCCACGTGGGCCAGGACCCGCTCGCGGGGTTCGTGACGGACACCGTCGAGGAGGAGCTCGCCTACGGCATGGAGCAGCTCGGGGTCGCCCCCGCCACCATGCGGCGACGGGTGGAGGAGACCCTCGACCTGCTCGGGATCGCCGACCTGCGCCATCGCGACCTCCGCACCCTTTCTGGCGGCCAGCAGCAGCGCGTCGCGATCGGCTCGGTGCTCACCACCCATCCGCGCCTGCTCGTCCTCGACGAGCCCACGTCGGCGCTGGACCCGACGGCCGCCGAGGACGTCCTGGCCACCATCACGCGCCTCGTGCACGACCTCGGGCTCACCGTGGTCCTCGCCGAGCATCGCCTCGAGCGCGTCGTGCCGTTCGCCGACCGGATCTGCCTGCTCACCGGCGACGGCGGCGTACGCGTCGACGAGCCGGGCGTCATCCTGCGCGACTCGCCGGTCGCCCCACCGATCGTGGAGCTCGGGCGCACGGCCGGATGGGCGCCCTTGCCGCTGACCGTCCGCGAGGCCCGCCGTAAGGCCCGCGGGCTGCACGTCGTGGCCCCCGAGCACGGCGACGGCCCGGTCGAGGCGGCTCCGATCCTCACCGCCCGCCGGATCACCGTCGCCCACGGCCACCACGTCGTCGTCCGCGAGGTCGACCTGACGCTCGCGCCGGGGCGGGTGAGCGTGCTCATGGGCCGCAACGGGTCCGGGAAGTCCAGCCTGATCTGGGCCCTGCAGGGCAGCCGCAAGCGCCACAGCGGGGTCCTCGACGTCGGCGGGTCCGATCCCGCCACCCTCTCCGCCGCCCAACGCCGGGCGCTGGTGGGGCTCGTACCGCAGACTGCCGCCGACCTGCTGTACCTCGAGACGGTGGCCGAGGAGTGCGAGGCCGCGGACGAGGGGGCCGAGGCCGCCCCGGGCTCCTGTCGGGGCCTCCTGGACCGGCTGGCGCCGGGCATCGACGACGACATCCACCCGCGTGACCTGTCGGAGGGCCAGCGCCTCGCCCTCGCAGTGGCGGTCGTGCTGACGACGCGCCCGCGGGTGCTCCTGCTCGACGAGCCCACCCGGGGGCTGGACTACGCCGGCAAGGCGGAGCTGGCCCGCATCGTCTCCGACCTCGCGTCCGAGGGCCGCGCCGTGCTGCTGGCGACGCACGACGTCGAGTTCGCCGCGCGGGTGGCCGACGAGGTCGTGGTGCTCGCGGAGGGCGAGGTCGTCTCCAGTGGCCCGCCGCGCGAGGTCCTCGCCGAGTCACCGTCCTTCGCGCCCCAGGTGACCAAGGTGCTGGGCGCCCCCTGGCTCACCGTGGCCGAGGTCGCGGACGCGCTGGAGCGGCGATGACCTCCCGTCGTGACCAGGTCGCGCTGCCCATCGGGCCGCGTACGGCAGCGGTGCTCGCGGCCGCCTCGGTGGCGGGCCTGATGATGCTGTGCTGGCCGCTGCTGCTGGAGGCCCAGCCGGGGGCCCGGGTCGAGCCGCCGTTCATCTTCCTCGCCCTGCTGCCGCTGGTGATGGTGGTCGTCCTGGCCGAGATGGGTGAGGGCGGCATGGACTCACGGGTGCTGGCGGTCCTGGGCGTGCTGTCGGCCATCAACGCGATCATGCGCGCCCTGGGCGCCGGCACCGCAGGCATCGAGCTGGTGTTCTTCCTGCTCATCCTGGGTGGGCGTGTCTTCGGCGCCGGCTTCGGCTTCGCCCTGGGGTGCACGTCGTTGTTCGCCTCGGCGCTGCTCACCGCGGGTGTCGGACCCTGGATGCCCTTCCAGATGATCTGCGCGGCCTGGGTCGGCATGGGGGCTGGTCTGCTGCCGCGCCGCGTCACCGGGCGGTGGGAGATCGCCTTGCTGGCCGCCTATGCCGTCGTGGCCTCGTACCTCTACGGCATGCTGATGAACCTCTCGAGCTGGCCGTTCACCCTTGGCATCGCCGTCCCGGGACACGAGGGGTCCCTCTCGTACGTCGCGGGTGCGCCGGTGCTCGAGAACGCCCACCGCTTCCTCGTCTACACGGTGCTGACGTCCACCGGGGGATGGGATACCGGGCGCGCGATCACGACTGCGCTCGCGATCGTGGTGCTGGGGCCCGCGATCCTGACGACGCTGCGCCGGGCCGCGCGGCGCGCTGTCGTGCAGCCGACGGTCGCAGAGGTGCCCCTGCCTAGGGGGTGACCTGGAGGATGCGGTCGTCGTCCTCGCTCGGGTTGCCTCGTCCGTCGTGGTTGGACGTGGTCACCCACACCGTCCCGTCCGGCGCGACTGCGACGCCGCGCAGCCGGCCGTAGGCTCCCTCGAGGAAGGCCCGGGGCTCGCCGGCCCCCTTGCCGTCGACCGGGATGCGCCAGAGCCGTTGGCCGCGCAGGGATGCCATCCAGAGGTTGCCCTTGTGGAAGGCGAGACCACTGGGGGAGGCGTTCTCGACCGGCCAGACGGCCTGCGGATCGGTGTAGTCGGCACCGCCGCCGGCGCCCTCGACGCGGGGCCAGCCGTAGTTGGCGCCCGGCTCGATCAGGTTGAGCTCGTCCCAGGTGGAGTCGCCGAACTCCGAGGCCCAGAGGCGGCCTTGGTCGTCCCACGCCAGGCCTTGCACGTTGCGGTGTCCCAACGACCACACGGGGGAGTCCGGGTCGGGGTTGCCGGGGGCGGGCTTGCCGTCGGGCGTGATCCGCAGGATCTTGCCGCCGAGGCTGTCGGGGTCCTGGGCCAGCTCTGGATCCCCGACCTCGCCGGTGGAGGCGTAGAGGAACCCGTCCGGACCGAACGCGAGGCGCCCGCCGTCGTGGATGAACCCCTGCGGGATGCCGTCGAGGACCACCTCGGGCTCGCCGAGCGTGTCGTCGTCCAGCCGGGCGCGCAGGACGCGGTTGTCATCCGCGCTGGTGACGTAGAAGAAGAGGTGGCCGTCGGTCTGGAAGTCCGGGGACACCGCCACGCCCAGCAGGCCGGCCTCGCCCTGCGGGGAGGCCTCGTCGATGGTCCCGAGCTCGGTGACCTCGCCACCCGGGGTCACCCTCAGCACCCGGCGGTCGTCACGCTCGGTGACGACCGCGTCGCCGTCAGGGAGGAAGGCCAGGCCCCACGGCACGCTCAGGCCGGTGGCGATGGTGGCGCTGACGCGTGGCTGGCGGCCACTCGTTCCTGAGTCGCTGGGCGACTCAGGAGGTGTCGGCTGCTGCTGGGTCGCGGTCGGCTGGGTGACGCGCGGGACGGGCGGCTCGGCGTCCTGGTCACTGCACGCGGTGATCCCCAGGAGCGCCAGCGCCGCCACGGGGGTGAGGAGCAGTCTGGTCCTGACCCGTTGGTGACTCATGCTGCGATTCTGCCCGCGCGGGTGGAACCCACGCTCGCGGCGACGACGCAGGCGACCGCGAGCCACTGCACGGGGGAGAGGAACTCCTGAAGCACGAGCGCGGCTGCCAGGGCGGCGGCCGCGGGCTCGAGGCTCATCAGCACGCCGAACACGGCGGGGCGCAGCGAGCGCAGGGCCACGAGCTCGAGGCTGTACGGGATCACCGAGCTGAGCAGGCCGACCAGGGCGCCGAGCACGAGCACCCGCGGGTCGAGGAGTGTCGTACCGCCGGAGAGCACCGCGGGTGGTGCGAACAGGACCGCCGCGACGATGCTGGCCACGGCCAGCCCGTCGAGTCCGGGCCACTGCCGACCCGTGCGGACGCTGAGGAGGATGTAGGTCGCCCATGCGGCGCCCGCGAGGAGCGCCAGCGCCACGCCCCAGGGATCGAGCGCGGAGGGGTCGAAGCCGAGCAGCAGTACGCCGAGCGCGGCCAGCCCGACCCAGACCAGGTCGCGGACACGGCGGGAGAGGACGACGGCCAGGGTGAGCGGACCGATGAACTCGATGGTGACCGCGACGCCGAGCGGGATCCGGGCGAAGGATTGGTAGATCGCCCAGTTCATGAGCCCCAGGCTGACGCCGAACGCGACCACGGTCAGCCAGTCCGTCCGTGTCCTGCCGCGCAGGGCCGGACGTGCGAGGGCGGTGAGCACCACGGCGCTGGTGGCCAGCCGCAGCCACATCATCGCCGTGGGCGTGATCTCGCCGAAGAGTCCCTTGGCCACCGAGGCGCCCAGCTGCACCGAGATGATGCTGACCACGACGAACCAGACGGGCCCCAGCCGAGGCGAGCGCTCGAAATGGTGGCCTGCTGTCACTGGCACAGCCTAGGGAGTCGTTCTAGTGTCGAGTGTCATGACGACGCTGCTGATGGTCGGGACCCGCAAGGGCATGTGGCTCGGCACGTCCGACGACGAGCGTCGGTCGTGGTCCTGGACGGGGCCGCACTTTCCGATGGAGGAGGTCTACTCCTGCCTGATCGACGTGCGTAGCGCGGAGCCCCGTCTCCTCGTGGGCTCGTCGTCGAGCTGGCTCGGGCCGCAGGTGTGGCGCTCGGACGACCGGGGCGCCACCTGGGCCGAGACCCCCAACGGGGCCATCCGGTTCCCGGAGGACACCGCCACGACGCTGGCGCGGGTCTGGCAGCTGCAGGCCGGCACTGTCGAGGGGGAGGTGTGGGCCGGGACCGAGCCGGGTGCGCTGTTCAGGTCGACCGACCGCGGTGAGACGTTCGAGCTCGTACGGGGCCTGTGGGACCACCCCCACCGTCCCTCGTGGGGCGAGGGCTTCGGGGGCCAGGCGTTCCACACCGTCCTGCCGCACCCGTCTGCTCCGGAGCGCGTGCTCGCGGCGCTGTCCACCGGCGGGGTCTACGTCACCGAGGACGGGGGCGCCTCCTGGGCGCCGGCCAACCAGGGCATCAGGGCCGACTTCATGCCCGAGGAACAGCGCTTCCCGGAGTACGGGCAGTGCGTCCACAAGGTGGCTCGCGACGCCGGTGAGCCCGAGCGGCTGTACCTCCAGAACCACGGCGGCGTGTACCGCTCCGACGACGGCGCTGGTCGTTGGGTCGACATCGGAAGCGCTCTGCCGTCCGACTTCGGCTTCGTGATGGTCGCCCACCCTCAGCGTGCCGGGACGGCGTACGCCCTGCCGATCGCCGGCGGCGAGGCTCGCTGGCCCGTGGACGGTCGCGCGCGCGTGTTCCGTACGACCGACGCCGGCGACTCCTGGACCGAGCTCGGCGGCGGCTCCCTCCCGGACGACTACTACGTCTCCGTCGTGCGCGACGCGATGTGCGCCGACGACTACGCCGTCGCGGGCCTCTACTTCGGGGGTCGCGACGGATCCGTGTGGGCGTCTCCCGACGAGGGGGAGTCGTGGCAGGAGATCCACCGCAGCCTCCCCGACGTCCTGGTCGTGAGGGCCGCGCGGCTGCCCTGACCCGCGTCCGTCTCGCGATTGCTGCTAGGCCCTCCTTGCTCGGCGCTCGGTCCTGAGTCGCTCAGCGACTCAGCGCCGAGTCGCCCGCAACAGGGGTGCTCGCCAAGCTCCGGGCGGGCCAGTTCACGTGCACAGGTCAGGGCTCGTGCGGGGCTGTGGATGGACAGGACGCCCGTGTCGGTGCTCGTTGGTGGGCTGGTTGCTCCACGACGCGAGGGGGAGCGATGACCTGGAACGACGACGAGTTCGACGGCCTGACGGACGACGAGGTCACCTGGAAGCTGATGGGGCCGTTCCACGGCGGTGTGCCGGGGCTCGTACGTCGGGTCCGCCGCATCCTCGACGTGTCGCAACGCGGCCTCGCTGCGCTCCTGGGCACCTCCCAGTCGAGGGTGGCCCGGTGGGAGACGGGACGGACGAGCCCGACCATGGCCGTCGTGGAGGACCTGCTCGCCCGGGCGGGGATCGCCCTGCAGTTCCACGACGGCGACGGTGAGGTCGTCGAGCCCATGCGCGACGACGGCTCCCGTGATCGCGGCAACCGCCGCTTCCCCGCGCACGTGGACCTCAGCGCCTACGAGTGGTGGACCCCGCGCGGGTCGAGCTCCATGGCGTGGCACCCGCTGGCGGTACGCCGTGCACGTCAACGGCAGGACCCACGGATCACGTTCCGGCTCAGCCCGTGGCGCAAGGCCGCCGAACGCCTGATGTGGGGCACCCCGGTCGATCATCCGGCCCGGCACCAGCTCGTGGCCGAGGTCCGGTGGATCGACGAGCAGCGCGAGGATCGGGACAGGCCGCGGCGGGAGCGACTGGAACGGCTGCGGCAACGCTGGCGCGAGCAGCTCGACGCAGATCACTCCGCATGAGTTGAGACACGCGCACACCGCCGAGAGCCGCGGACTAGCCTGATCCCATGAGCGACGCCCCCGACATGAAGCCCCGTTCCCGCGACGTCACCGATGGCCTCGAGCGGGCTGCGGCGCGAGGCATGTTGCGAGCGGTGGGCATGGGCGACGAGGACTGGGAGAAGCCCCAGATCGGCGTGGCGTCGAGCTGGAACGAGATCACCCCCTGCAACCTCTCCCTCGACCGCCTCGCGAAGGCCGTCAAGAACGGTGTCCACGCCGCCGGCGGCTACCCGCTGGAGTTCGGCACGATCTCCGTCTCCGACGGCATCTCCATGGGCCACGAGGGCATGCACTTCTCCCTCGTCAGCCGCGAGGTCATCGCCGACTCGGTCGAGACGGTGATGATGGCCGAGCGCCTGGACGGCTCCGTGCTGCTCGCCGGTTGCGACAAGTCGCTGCCCGGCATGCTCATGGCTGCGGCCCGACTCGACCTCGCGAGCGTGTTCCTCTACGCCGGCTCGACGATGCCCGGCTCGGTGGACGGCAACGACGTCACCATCATCGACGCCTTCGAGGCAGTCGGCGCGTGCCTGGCCGGCAAGATCACCCGCGAGGAGGTCGACCGGGTCGAGCGCGCGATCTGCCCCGGCGAGGGCGCCTGCGGTGGCATGTACACCGCCAACACGATGGCCAGCGTCGCCGAGGCCCTGGGCATGTCGCTGCCCGGCAGCGCGGCCCCGCCGGCCGTGGACCGCCGTCGCGACGGCTTCGCCCACCGCTCCGGCGAGGCGGTCGTCGCCATGCTGCGCAACGGCATCACCGCCCGCCAGATCATGACCAAGGAGGCGTTCGAGAACGCGATCGCCGTCGTCATGGCCCTGGGCGGCTCCACCAACGCAGTCCTGCACCTGCTCGCCATCGCCCGCGAGGCCGAGGTCGACCTGACCCTCGACGACTTCAACCGCATCGGCGAGAAGGTTCCCCACCTGGGCGACCTCAAGCCCTTCGGTCGCTTCGTGATGAACGACGTGGACAAGATCGGCGGCATCCCGGTCGTCATGAAGGCGCTGCTGGACGCCGGCCTCATGCACGGGGACTGCCTGACCGTGACCGGCAAGACCATGCGCGAGAACCTCGAGGCGCTCAACCCCCAGGGCCTCGACGGGGAGGTGCTGCGTGCCATGGACGCGCCGATCCACACGACCGGCGGCCTCACGATCCTCCACGGCTCCCTCGCTCCCGAGGGCGCAGTCGTCAAGAGCGCAGGCTTCGACGACACCACCTTCAGCGGCACCGCCCGGGTCTTCGACGGCGAGCGAGCCGCGCTCGACGCCCTGGCTGCCGGCGAGATCAAGCCCCGCGACGTGGTCGTCATCCGCTACGAGGGCCCCAAGGGTGGCCCCGGCATGCGCGAGATGCTCGCCATCACCGGAGCGATCAAGGGCGCCGGGCTGGGCAAGGACGTCCTGCTCATCACCGACGGCCGCTTCTCCGGCGGCACGACCGGCCTGTGCGTCGGACACATCGCCCCCGAGGCCGTCGACGCCGGCCCGATCGCCTTCGTCGCCGACGGAGACCCGATCACCCTCGACGTCGCCAACCGCACCCTCGAGGTCCAGATCGACGAGGCCGAGCTGGCCCGCCGCAAGGACGGGTGGCAGCCCCTCCCGCCGAAGTACACCCGCGGTGTCCTCGGCAAGTACGCCAAGGTCGTCCAGTCCGCTGCCCACGGAGCCGTCTGCGGCTGAGCCGTCCCGACCGCGGCCCCGTTGACCCCGGGACCGCTGGAGGTGGCAGGCTGCAGGAGTGACGTACGACACCCCTGCAGCCTCACCGCTCGACCCGGCCGCCCTCGACGCCGCTGACCCGCTGGCGGACCTGCGGCAGCGCTTCGTCGGCGCCGAGTCCGACCTCGTCTACTTCGACGGCAACTCGCTCGGCCGGCCGCTGCGCGCGACCGCCGACCGCGCGCGAGAGTTCGTGGAGTCGGAGTGGGGCGGACGACTCATCCGTGGCTGGGAGGAGCGGTGGTACGACCAGCCGCTCGTCCTCGGGGACGAGATCGGCCGCGTGTGCCTGGGTGCCGCGCCCGGACAGACCTTCGTGGGCGACTCGACCACGGTCCTGCTGTACAAGCTCATCCGAGCTGCGGTGGACGCGGCGCCGGCGGGCCGCGACGAGATCGTCATCGACACCGACAACTTCCCGACCGACCGCTACCTCGTCGAGGGGATCGCCGCCGAGCGGGGCATGACGGTGCGCTGGCTCGAGGTCGACCCGGCCTCGGGCGTGAGTCTCTCAGCGACTCAGCGTGCAGTGGGGGAGAAGACAGCCCTGGTCGTGCTGTCCCACGTGGCCTACCGCTCCGGCCACCTCGCGCCGGCGCGCGAGATCTCTGAGTCGGTGCGCGACTCAGGGGCGATGGTGCTGTGGGACCTGTGCCACTCGGCCGGCTCGGTGCCGATGGAGCTCGACGAGTGGGGCGTGGACCTGGCGGTCGGGTGCACGTACAAGTACCTCAACGGCGGCCCAGGCTCGCCGGCGTTCGCCTACGTCGCCGAGCGCCACCACGGCCTGCGTCAGCCCATACAGGGCTGGAAGGGGCACGCGGACCCCTTCCTGATGGGCCCGGGCTACACCCCGGCCCAAGGCGTCCGGCGGTTCATCTCCGGCACTCCGCCGATCACCGCGATGCTGGGCCTGCAGGACATGGTCGCCCTCATCGACGAGGTCGGCATGGAGGCCGTGCGGGCCAAGAGCGTGCAGCTGACCTCGTACGCCGTGGACCTCGCCGACGAGCTGCTGTCCGGCCTCGGCGTCACGCTCGCCAGTCCCCGCGACCCCGAGCAGCGCGGGGGACACGTGACCCTGCGCCACGACCGCATGCGCGACGTCGTCGCCCGGCTGTGGGAGCGCGACGTCATCCCCGACTACCGGGACCCCGGGGGCCTGCGGATCGGTCTGTCCCCCCTGTCGACCTCCTTCGAGGAGGTAAGACGCGGCGTCGAGGCGATCGCGGAGGTCCTAGGGTCCATGGCGTGAGCACCACCAACGAGTACGGCCAGCGCATCGGGAGAGCCGTCGACTGGAGTCCCCGCGAGGCCCCGCGACCGGTCACCCTCACCGGCCAGGGCGTCCGCCTCGAGCCGCTGGGCCCCGAGCACGCCGTCGACCTCTACGTCGCGCTCTGCAGGCTCGACTCGGGAGCCAGCTGGACCTACCTCAAGTCCGAGATGCCGCGTGACCGCGGCGAGATGGCCGAGCTGGTCGACGACCTGTGCAGCACGGCGGTCAGCTTCGCCGTGGTCCCCCTCGAGACGGGCAAGGCGGCCGGCTACTTCCAGCTCATGCGCGCCGACGCCGCGATGGGCACCGTCGAGATCGGCAACATCAACCTCAGCCGTCAGCTCCAGCGCTCCCGCGGGGCGACGGAGATGCAGTACCTCGCGATGCGTCACGTCTTCGACGACCTCGGCTACCGCCGCTACGAGTGGAAGTGCGACAGCCTGCACGAGGGGTCGCGCCGGGCGGCGCTGCGGCTCGGCTTCATCTGGGAGGGTCGCTTCCGCAACGCGGTCGTCTACAAGGGCCGCAACCGCGACACCGATTGGTTCTCGATCACCGACGGCGAGTGGCCGCGGGTCCGGCGGGCCCTCGAGCAGTGGCTCGACGACCGCAACTTCGACCACCACGGCAACCAGCTGGTCCGCCTCGCGGCCCGCCCGCCCAAGGAGTGCTGACATGGGCGACGTGCCCGGTTGGGACGACTACTTCCTCGGGATCGCCACCGCGGTGGCGGCCCGGGCCAAGTGCACCCGCCGCCGCGTCGGCGCGGTGCTGACGATCGACCACCGCATCATCGCGACCGGCTACAACGGCGCCGCGCCGGGGGAGCCCGACTGCCTCGAGGGCGCGTGCCCGCGGGGCCAGCTGGACTACACCGCCGTCCCGGAGCTCGGCGACTACGACCGTCCCGGCACGCCCGGCTTCTGCATCGCGATCCACGCCGAGGTCAACGCGCTCCTCTTCGCGACGCGCGACACCAAGGGCGCCACCGCCTACATCACCGACCCGCCGTGCCCCGGGTGCCGCAAGGCGCTGGCCGCGGCGGGCGTCGTACGCGTCGTGTGGCCCGACGGCGAGCACGACCGCGACGGCCTCACCCGTTGGAGCGCGTGACCCCCTGTCGCCGGTCCGCCATCAGTGGCACCGTGGTGGCATGAGCGACCCGAAGCAGAAGCTGACCCCGCGCGACGTGGTGGACCAGGGGCTGACCGACTGGCGCCAGCTGCTCGGCACGATCCGGGCCCGGTTCCGCACCGGCGACTTCGCCACCGGCTTGGCGCTCGTCCAACGCATCGGCGAGGCTGCCGAGGCGGCGAACCACCACCCGGACGTCCGGCTCTCGTACGGCGAGGTCATCGTCGACCTCTCCAGCCACGACGTCGGCGGCATCACCAGCCGAGACATCGACCTGGCCCGCCGGATCAGCGAGATGGCCGCGGAGGTCGGCGCCCAGGCCGACCCCGCGGGGATGGCACAGCTGGAGGTCGGGCTGGACACCGCCCGCGGCGCCGAGCACGCCCTCTTCTACGCGGCCCTGCTGGGCGGCGAGGTCGACAACGGCGAAGCCGTCGACCCGAGCGGGCAGGTGCCCACGGTGTGGTGGCAGGAGCCCGAGGACGACGGCCCGGCGCTCCCGGAGTCGGAGGTGGAGCAGCGCTGGCACTTCGACGTCTGGGTGCCCGTCGACGAGGGGGAGCGGCGGGTCCGGGCCGCGATCGAGGCCGGGGGCCGACTGGTCAGCGACGCAGCGGCGCCGTCGTACTGGGTGCTGGAGGACGTCGAGGGCAACCGCTCGTGCGTGTGCACGGTCGCCAACCGCGGCTGGGGCGGCGAGGCCGTCGACGAGTGACGTCGGTCTCCACCACGTGGGACCGGCGTACCAGATGATGGGACGAGTGGCAGACTGGGTTGACGCTGGCACCACCGGCGGCGAGCGTTGTCGCATGCGCACCGAGATCCTTCTTGTACGCACGCGACGCGTGAGCTGAGGTCAACCACGACCCACGCACACGCGTCACCCCTCGTCGCCCGTCGGGCCGAGGGGTTTTTTGTTGGTCACGACACGAACGGTTTCGAGGAACGAGAACAATGACCGAGCAGCAGAGCGGACAGATCACCGGGGCGCAGAGCCTGGTCACGTCGCTGGAGGCCGCTGGCGTCACCGACATCTTCGGCATCCCCGGCGGTGCCATCCTGCCGGCGTACGACCCGCTGATGGACTCCCAGCGCATCCGCCACATCCTGGTCCGCCACGAGCAAGGCGCCGGCCACGCCGCCCAGGGGTACGCCGCGGCGAGCGGCCGGGTCGGCGTGTGCATGGCGACCTCGGGCCCGGGCGCGACCAACCTGGTCACGCCGCTGGCCGACGCCCACATGGACTCGGTCCCGATGGTGGCGGTGACCGGCCAGGTCGGCGCCTCGATGATCGGCACCGACGCCTTCCAGGAGGCCGACATCCGCGGCATCACGATGCCGATCACCAAGCACAACTTCCTCGTCACCGACCCCGCGGAGATCCCGCGGACGATCGCCGAGGCGTTCCACATCGCCCAGACCGGTCGTCCCGGCCCCGTCCTGGTCGACGTCGCCAAGTCGGCGCTGCAGTCGATGACGACCTTCCAGTGGCCCACCGAGCTCTCCCTGCCGGGCTACCGTCCCGTCACGAAGCCGCACGCCAAGCAGATCAAGGAGGCGGCTCGCCTCATCGCCCAGGCCAGCCGCCCGGTGCTGTACGTCGGCGGTGGCGTGATCCGCGCCGGCGCCTCGCGCGAGCTGTTCGAGCTGGCCACGCTGACCGGCATCCCCGTCGTGACGACGCTCATGGCGCGCGGCGCGTTCCCCGACAGCCACCCGCAGCACCTCGGCATGCCGGGCATGCACGGCACGGTGGCGGCCGTGGCGGGCCTGCAGAAGGCCGACCTGATCATCAGCCTGGGCGCCCGCTTCGACGACCGGGTCACCGGCAACCTCGACTCCTTCGCGCCGAACGCACTGGTCATCCACGCCGACATCGACCCCGCGGAGATCGGCAAGAACCGCCACGCGGACGTGCCGATCGTCGGTGACGCACGCGAGGTCATCGCCGACCTGGTGGCGTACCTGCGCGCGGGCGACATCCAGGGTGACTACGAGGCCTGGGTCGACTTCGTCGTCGGGGTGAAGAAGAAGTACCCCGTCGCGTACGAGGTTCCCTCCGACGGCTCGCTGGCCCCCCAGCTGGTGCTCGAGCGGCTGAGCAAGATCGCCGGCCCGGACGCGATCTACACCTCCGGCGTCGGCCAGCACCAGATGTGGGCCGCGCACTTCATCGACTTCGAGAAGCCGATGACGTGGCTCAACTCCGGCGGCCTCGGCACCATGGGCTACTCGGTGCCCGCCGCGATGGGCGCCAAGGTCGGTCGACCGGACGCGACGGTGTGGTCCATCGACGGGGACGGCTGCTTCCAGATGACCAACCAGGAGCTCGCCACCTGCGCGATCAACAACATCCCGATCAAGGTCGCGGTGATCAACAACGAGTCGCTCGGCATGGTGCGCCAGTGGCAGACGCTGTTCTACAACGAGCGCTACTCCAACACCGACCTGCACTCCAAGCGGATCCCCGACTTCGTCAAGCTCGCCGACGCGTACGGCTGCGTGGGCCTGGCGTGCGACTCGCCCGACGACGTCGACGCCACGATCGAGAAGGCGATGAGCATCGACGACCAGCCGGTGGTCGTGGACTTCCGCGTGCACCGCGACGCCATGGTGTGGCCGATGGTGGCCGCCGGCACCAGCAACGACGACATCAAGTACGCCCGCGACCTCGCGCCCAAGTTCGACAAGGATGACCTCTGATGAGCAGGCACACGCTTTCCGTCCTCGTCGAGAACAAGCCGGGTGTCCTGGCGCGCATCGCGGGGCTCTTCTCCCGCCGCGGCTTCAACATCGACAGCCTGGCGGTGGGGCCGACCGAGCATGCCGAGGTCTCTCGCATGACGATCGTGGTCAACGTCGAGAGCTCCCCGCTCGAGCAGGTGACCAAGCAGCTCAACAAGCTGGTCGAGGTGATCAAGGTCGTCGAGCTCGACGGCTCCGCCTCGGTCAACCGCGAGCTGCTCCTGGTCAAGGTGCGCGCCGACGCGTCCACCCGCGGTGCGGTCCTCGACGCCGTCCAGCTCTTCAAGGCGAAGGTGATCGACGTCGCCCCCGACGCGCTGACGGTCCAGGCCGTGGGCAACGCCGGCAAGCTCGCCGACCTGATGCGCATCCTCGAGCCGTACGGCATCCGTGAGCTGGTGCAGTCCGGCCAGGTCGCCATCGGCCGTGGCTCGCGCTCGATCAGCGAGCGCAGCCTGCGCCCGGTGCCGGTGCCGGCGCCCCCGATGGCCCAGTGACCCAGCAACCACAGACCCCCCGAACCCCAACCAGAAGGAGAGCCCGAAGTGGCTGAGATGTTCTACGACGACGACGCCGACCTGTCCCTGATCCAGGGCAAGAACGTCGCCGTCATCGGCTACGGCAGCCAGGGCCACGCCCACGCGCTCAACCTGCGCGACTCCGGCGTGGACGTGCGAGTCGGCCTGCCCGAGGGCTCCAAGAGCCGGGCGAAGGCCGAGGACGAGGGCCTGCGCGTGCTCACGCCGGCGGAGGCCGTCGAGGAGGCCGACGTCATCGTCATCCTCGCTCCCGACCAGGTGCAGCGCCACCTCTACAAGGAGTCCATCGAGCCGCACCTGACCGCGGGGGACACCCTCGTGTTCGGCCACGGCTTCAACGTGCGCTTCGGCTACATCCAGGCTCCCGAGGGCGTCGACGTCATCCTCGTCGCCCCGAAGGCCCCGGGCCACACCGTGCGCCGCGAGTACGTCGCGGGCCGCGGCATCCCGGACATCATCGCGGTCGAGCAGGACGCCTCCGGCTCTGCCTGGGACCTCGCGAAGTCCTACGCGAAGGCCATCGGCGGCACCCGCGCCGGCGTCATCAAGACCACCTTCACCGAGGAGACCGAGACCGACCTGTTCGGTGAGCAGGCCGTCCTCTGTGGTGGCGTCTCGCACCTGGTCCAGGCCGGCTTCGAGACCCTCACCGAGGCGGGCTACCAGCCCGAGATCGCCTACTTCGAGGTGCTCCACGAGCTCAAGCTCATCGTCGACCTGATGTGGGAGGGCGGCATCGCCAAGCAGCGCTGGTCGGTCTCCGACACCGCGGAGTACGGCGACTACGTCTCCGGCCCGCGCGTGGTCACCCCCGAGGTGAAGGCCAGCATGAAGGCGATCCTGGACGACATCCAGAACGGCTCGTTCGCCAAGCGCTTCATCGACGACCAGGACAACGGGGGCAAGGAGTTCCTCGAGCTCCGCGAGAAGGAGGCCTCGCACCCGATCGAGGCCACCGGCAAGCTCCTGCGTTCGCACTTCTCCTGGAAGCAGCAGGACTCCGACTACGTCGAGGGCTCCGCGGCTCGCTGAGGCCGTCAGTGCGCGTGCTGGGTCCTGAGTCGCTGGGCGACTCAGGGCCCAGCGCCGCTTCGGGAGCCGGGAACAACGCCGAGAAGTTGAGAGTTGAACCAGTCATGCGCATCGACATCTGGTCCGACGTGGTCTGCCCGTGGTGCTACATCGGCAAGCGCCGACTCGAGACGGCCCTCGCCGACTTCGAGCACCCCGACGAGGTCGAGGTCGTGTGGCACTCCTTCCAGCTCGACCCGGGAGCGCCGACGGAGCCGACCGAGAGCACCTCGGTGATGCTCGCCCGCAAGTACGGCCAGTCGCCCGAGGGCGCCCAGCAGATGCAGGACCAGGTCGAGGCCGTGGCCGCCGAGGAGGGGCTCGTCTACCGCCTCGCCGAAACGATGCACCTCAACACCGTCGACTCGCACCGCCTGATCCACCTCGCTCTCGAGCAGGGCGGAAGCGTCCTGCAGGGCCGGATGAAGGAGGCACTCCTCGAGGCCTACTTCACCCACGCCCGCAACGTCGCCGACCACGCCGTCCTGCGCGAGGTCGCGGTCGGTGCCGGTCTCGACGCGGATCGCGTCGACCAGGTGCTGGCCTCCACGGAGTTCACCGACGAGGTGTGGGCCGACATGAGCCAGGCCCAGGCGTACGGCGCCACCGGCGTCCCGTTCTTCGTGATCGACCAGAAGTACGGCGTCTCCGGCGCCCAGCCCAGCGCTGTGTTCACCGACGTGCTGGCCAGGGCCTGGTCGGAGTCCCACCCGGCCATCCAGGTGCTCGCCACCGGCGAGGAGTGCGGCCCGGACGGGTGCGCCCTGCCGCAGCAGTGACCCCCGCTCACGCGTGACCCATTCCACGTTCCGCAGGCGCGGACGAGGTGGAGCGGCCCGGAGCCGCGGGAGTACCCTGAAGGTTGCACAGTGTCGTGCAGTTCAGGGCGGCTCCATCCCCGGGAGCCGCGCCCGCCAGTCGTAGATCCCATCGAGGAAGTGCTGTGACCACTGCGCCCAACCAGGCCCGTCCCGTCGTCCTGATCGCCGAAGAGCTCAGCCCCGCCACCATCGAGGCGCTGGGCCCTGACTTCGAGATCCGCAGCTGCAACGGCGCCGATCGCGCCGAGCTGCTTCCCGCCATCGCCGACGTGGACGCGATCCTCGTCCGCTCCGCCACCAGGGTCGACGCCGAGGCGCTCGCGGCCGCCAAGCGCCTGAAGGTCGTCGCCCGCGCCGGAGTCGGTCTCGACAACGTCGACGTCAAGGCCGCCACCCAGTCGGGCGTCATGGTCGTCAACGCGCCCACCTCCAACATCGTCAGCGCCGCCGAGCTCGCCGTCGCCCTGATGCTGGCCGCCGCCCGCCACATCAGCCCGGCCCACGCCGCACTGCGCGGCGGGGAGTGGAAGCGCTCGAAGTACACCGGCATCGAGCTGTACGAGAAGACCGTCGGCATCGTGGGCCTGGGTCGCATCGGCGTGCTGGTGGCCCAGCGCCTGAGCGCCTTCGGCATGAAGGTCATCGCCTACGACCCCTACGTCCAGGCCGGCCGCGCCGCGCAGATGGGCGTACGCCTGGTCGACCTCGACACCCTGCTCGCCGAGTCGGACTTCATGAGCGTCCACCTCCCCAAGACCCCGGAGACCGTCGGCCTCATCGGGGCCGAGCAGCTCGCGAAGGCGAAGAAGTCCCTCGTCCTGGTCAACGCCGCCCGCGGTGGCATCGTCGACGAGTCCGCCCTCTACGACGCCCTCAAGACCGGCCAGATCGCCGCCGCCGGCCTCGACGTGTTCGACACCGAGCCCTGCACCGACTCCCCGCTCTTCGAGCTGGAGACGGTGGTCGCGACGCCGCACCTGGGCGCCTCGACCGACGAGGCCCAGGAGAAGGCCGGCATCGCGGTGGCCAAGTCCGTGCGCTTGGCGCTGGGCGGCGAGCTCGTCCCCGACGCCGTCAACGTCCAGGGCGGCGTCATCGCCGAGGACGTGCGCCCCGGCATCCCGCTCACCGAGAAGCTCGGCCGCATCTTCACCGCGCTCGCCGGCGAGGTCGCCCAGCAGGTCGACGTCGAGGTGCGCGGTGAGATCACCGAGTACGACGTGCAGGTGCTCGAGCTGGCCGCCCTCAAGGGCGTGTTCACCGACATCGTCGAGGACCAGGTCTCCTACGTGAACGCGCCGCTCCTGGCCGCCGAGCGGGGCACCGAGGTCCGCCTCGTCACCGAGTCCGAGAGCCCCGACCACCGCAACCTCATCACCATCCGCGGCACGCTCGCCGACGGCACGCAGGTGTCGGTCAGCGGCACGCTCATCGGCATCGCCCAGCGTGAGCGCCTGGTGGAGGTCAACGGGTTCGACCTCGACATCGAGCCGACCGACCACCTCGCCTTCCTGTCCTACACCGACCGTCCCGGCATGGTCGGCACCCTGGGCGGCATCCTCGGCGCGGCGTCGGTCAACATCGCGGGCATGCAGGTCTCGCGCCAGCAGCAGGGCGGCGAGGCCCTGGTGGCGCTCAGCGTCGACTCCGCCATCCCGGCCGAGGCCCTGGCCGAGATCGAGGCGGTCGTCGACGGCGCCGTCCGCGCGGTCGACCTGGCCTGACCCGCCGACTCGTCCCCGACCCCGGTCCTGCCGCGATGTGCGGCGGGGCCGGGGTCGGGTCGATGATGGCCCGGTGAGCTCGACCGTCCACACCCCGCGGGGCACCTTGTCCGACCTCGGCCCCGTCGAGCAGCTGCGAGCGGGGCGGCTGGGGCGCCGCGTCCCCCAGCTGCTCGTCGGCCTGGTGCTGTACGGCGTGACCCTCGCGTTCATGGTCCGCGGGGCCCTGGGCCTGGCGCCCTGGGACGTGCTGCACTCGGGGTTCATCCGCCACGTCCCGATCACCCTGGGCCAGGCGGTGATCCTCTTCAGCTTCCTGGTGCTCGTCCTGTGGATCCCGCTGCGCGAGAAGCCCGGGATCGGCACCCTGCTCAACGCCGTCGTGGTCGGCCTGGCCGCCGACGCGACGCTGGCGGTGCTGGCGGAGCCCGACGGGCTGGCTGCGCGCGTGGGCCTCACGGTCGCGGGCGTGGTCCTCAACGGGCTGGCCACCGCTCTCTACATCGGCGCCCAGCTGGGTCGCGGGCCGCGCGACGGCCTGATGACCGGGTTCGCGCGGCGTACGGGACTCTCGCTGCGCCTGGTGCGCACGGTCCTGGAGGTCACCGTCGTGGTCCTCGGCCTGCTCCTGGGCGGGGCGCTCGGCGTCGGCACGGTGCTCTACGCCGTCGCGATCGGGCCGTTGACCCAGGTCATGCTGCCGCCCCTGGTGGTGCCGCTGCGGGTGCCGGACGTGGTCAGCGGCGGGTAGCGATCACGGCCGCGGCGTCGGAGGCGACCATGACCTCGACCGCGGTGAAGCGCTCGTCGGTCAGCCACTGCTCGCGCAGGATGTCGACCCTGCCGTAGGCGATCGGTGGCCAGGACTCGCAGGGCCAGAAGTCGTCGAGCACGACGATGCCGCCGGGCTCCACGAGGTCGGCGATGTGGTCCACCGACACGTCCTCGCCCGAGCCGGCGTCGAGGAAGAGCAGCGAGAACGGCCCCCGGTCGCCCAGGACGCTCCAGT
>JAJPEO010000037.1 GCA_021166815.1 Nocardioides sp. | reverse complement strand
GCGGCTCGGCGTCGGCCCCGTTGGCGGTGGTGTTGAGGAACTCGACGATGCCGCCGGTGTACTCCGGAACGACGTCGATGCTGCGCGGGAAGGTCGACATGTAGGCGTCGCGCGCGGTGACCAGCTTGACCTCGGGGTCGAAGCCGTCGGCCTCGAGCAGCTGGGAGTACATCTCGGCCATCAGCTCGGCCTCGGGGAACGCCTGTCCCGAGATGCGTACGACACCCTTCTCGGCGCCACCCTCGGGGCCGCCATCGGTGTCGAGGTCGTCGCCGGCGCACCCGGCGAGGGCGAGGGCGGCGACACTGGCAACGGCGAGGAGTCGAAGGCGCATGGGACCCACTATGGCGTGACCCCGGCTCCCGCGCGACCACCCTTGTGGGGATCTGTCTCGACGTGGGCGGGCGTGACCGCGCGCTGGCCGAGCGACGCGAGCCCCTCCAGCGCCAGGGCGACGGCCGCCACGACGAGCGCCCCGGCGATGCCCTTGGCGTAGTTGGAGCGGTAGAACCCGTCGGTGATCACGCGCCCCAGGCCGGGGCCGGCGACCATGGCGGCGATGGTCGCTGTCGCCCACACCTGGACCAGCGCGAGGCGGACGCCGCTCGCCACCAGCGGCAGGGCCAGGGGCAGCTCCACGCGGCGGAAGCGCTGCCAGCGGGTCATCCCCATGCCGCGCGCGGCCTCCTTCAGCTCGGCCGGCACCTCGCGGACGGCGACGTAGGAGTTCGTGATGATGGGCGGCAGCGCGAACAGGGCGAGCGCGACCAGCGTCGCCAGCCCCGCGCGGCCGTAGGGCCCGAAGGAGGCCGTACCGGGCCAGTCGGCCACCACCAGCAGCGCCAGCAGCGCGAACGTCGGCACCGCGCGCCCGACGTTGGAGATGTTGATCGCCAGGAAGCCGCCGCGGCCGAGGTGGCCCAGCCACAGGGCGACCGGCAGGCCGACCACCAGGGCGAGGGCCAGAGCCGTCACCGAGAGCAGCAGCTGCTCGCCGAGCAGGTCCAGCATGCCGCCGTCCCCGGTCCAGTGGGCAGGGTCGGTGAGGTAGCGCCAGGTGTCGGCGACGACGCTCATGCCGCCCTCCCCCGGGCCCACGGCGTGAGCCAGCGCTGCAGCCCGACGAGCACCGCGTCCAGCACCACCGCGATCACCACGCACAGCACCGACGCCGAGAGCAGCTGGGCCCGGAACGCGGTCTCGACACCACCCAGGATGAGGTTGCCCAGGCCACCGTAGGCGACGATCGCGCCGATCGTCGTCAGCGCCACCGTCGAGACCGTTGCGACCCGCAGGCCGGCCATCACGACCGGCAGCGCCAGCGGCAGCTCGATGCGCCACAGCCGCTGCCAGGGGGCGTACCCCAGCCCGCGTGCCGACTCCACGACGTCGGCAGGGACCGAGCGCAGGCCCTCCAGGAACGCTCGGACCAAGACGGTGAGGGCGTACAGCGCCAGCCCGATCACCACCGTCGTCATGCTCAGCCCGGTGAACGGCACCAGGAGCGGGAGCAGGGCCAGCGACGGCACGGCGTACAACGCGGTGGCGGTGCCGAGCAGCAGGGACTCCAGCCGCGGCAGGCGTCGCGCCAGCAGCGCGAGGGGGAAGGCGAGCGCCACCCCGGCGAGGACCGAGAGGACCGTGATGAGCAGGTGCTGCTGCGTCGCCTCGACGAGCTCGGCGCCCCGGTCGGCGAAGTAGTCGGCGCACACCCACTCGTTGACCGTGCGGCTGTAGCAGGCCGGTCCTTCGTCGGCCGCGCCGAGCACCTGTCCGAGTAGGGTCACCGCATGGACGCTACCGCCTCGCGCCCCGACGCGACGGAGCCGATGATCCGGCTCGAGGGTGTCGGCAAGACCTACCCCGACGGCACGGTCGCGGTCCACGCGCTCGACCTGGAGGTCCAGCGCGGCGAGATGGTGTGCCTGGTCGGCCCGTCCGGGTGCGGCAAGTCCACGACGCTCAAGATGATCAACCGCCTCATCGAGCCCACCACCGGCCGGATCTGGCTCGACGGCCAGGACGTGACCGACGCCGATCCTCACGAGCTGCGGCGCGGCATCGGCTACGTCATCCAGCAGGTCGGGCTCTTCCCGCACCAGCGGATCGAGGCCAACGTCATGACCGTGCCGCTGCTCTACGGCGAGACGAAGCAG
The DNA here is from genome assembly GCA_021166815.1 of Nocardioides sp. Lineage (GTDB taxonomy): Bacteria > Actinomycetota > Actinomycetes > Propionibacteriales > Nocardioidaceae > Nocardioides. The sequence continues at coordinate 7,852 of JAJPEO010000037.1, read as the reverse complement.
ACCGCGCGCGAGCGCGCCCACGAGCTGTTGGCGATGGTGGGGCTCGACCCCGGGCAGTACGCCCGGAAGTACCCCCACGAGCTCTCCGGGGGCCAGCAGCAGCGCGTCGGCGTCGCCCGCGCCCTCGCGGCGAACCCGCCGGTGCTGCTCATGGACGAGCCCTTCGGCGCCGTCGACCCCATCGTGCGCGGGCGGCTGCAGGAGGAGTTCCGCCGGCTGCAGGACGAGCTCGGCAAGACGGTCGTGCTGGTCACCCACGACATCGACGAGGCGATCCGGATGGGCGACCGCGTCGCGGTCTTCGAGGCGGGCGGGCGCCTGGCCCAGTACGCCACCCCCGTCGAGCTGCTGGCCCGCCCCGCCACCGAGTCGGTCGCCGACTTCGTCGGGTCCGACGGGCTGCGGCGCCTGAGCGTCACCCGGCTGCGTGAGGACCTGCTCGAACCCCTCGACGGGGTCACCGGCGGCCAGCTCGGCGCGGCGATCGACCTCGACTCCTCGCTCGAGGAGGCCCTCGCCGCGATGCTGCGCGACGACCGGCCCGTCGTCGGGGTGCGTCGGGGCGCGCAGTTCGTCGGCGTCCTCACCCCGGCAGGGGTGCACCGCGCGCTGCGCGAGTCCCTGCGCTGAGCCGCGTCAGGCGACCGGCACGTCGAGGTGCCAGGACTCCGTGACGTACTTCGTCTTCCAGCCCATGCCGAGGTAGAGGCTGTCTGCGCCCGTCGGCGAGTCCGCGTCGACCTCCAGTCCGACGCGGTCGTAGCCCCGCTCGGCGGCGTCGGAGACGATCCCCTTGAGCAGGCCCGTGGCCACGCCACGTCCGCGTGCGGACTCGAGCACGCCGAGGTAGGCGACGTACGAACCGTCCGGCCCCGTGGCTGACTCGCTCACGGTGCCGACGAGCGCGCCGGCCGGCTCCGGCTCGTCGCCGTCGAGGATCTCGGCGATCCACCAGTGGTCCCAGCGGTGGCCGGGGTCCTCGCGCAGGCGGTGGATGAACTCCTCGAAGGTCTCCTCCTGGGAGTTGAAGTGGTCGGTGAAGGCGCCCTCGAGGACGTCGTGGATCGCCCGCAGGTCGGTCTCGTCGGGCATCTGCCCCGGACCGCCCAGGCGCCGGAAGAGCACGCCCTTGCGCTCCCACCGGGCCGGGTCGGGCACCAGGTCGGCGTCCTCGGGGACGACCGGGCGGCTCATCTGCCACCACGTACGGACCTGCTGGAAGCCGGCGTCGGCCAGCCACTTGTGCTGGCGCACGTCCTCGGCGAAGGCGCCGGTGTCGATCTGCTGGACCTCCAGGCCGCGGGCCGCGCCCACCTCGCGGGCCTGGCCCCGCGCCCACGTGAAGATGACGTCCGAGCAGCTGCGGGCCACGGCCTCGGGCAGGCCGCGCTCGACGATGTGGACCAGGAGCATCCGTCCCGCCGCGCGGTCGTGGACGCTGCCCCACGCCCGGATCACCCCGTCGGCGTCTCGGACCACGAGGTTCTCGCGCATGGCCAGGCCACGCTCGGAGACCTCCACGAGCACGTCGTCGACGCCGGAGCCGGGCCAGCCGCGGCCGGCGCTCTCGTGGGCCCGCAGCAGCGCGGTCAGACGGGTGACGACCGCGGGATCCGAGCCGTCCGGGGCCTCCGCGGACCACCCGTCGGGCAGTCCGGGGTCCTCCGGAAGGACTTCCGCGGGGTCACTCTCGAACCGGTTGTCCTCGGGAATCACCCGCCCGATTGTGCCACTTGCGGCCGTGGCCCCGTGCGGGGCGGGGTCAGGACCACGCTCGCCGCAGGGTGCCGTACGCGGTGCGTGAGCCACATTCACAGCCACCGGGAGGTGGCTCACTCACCGCTCGGGCGAACTCGCAGGGATCAGGCGGTGCGGGCGGCGCGGCGGGCCAGCTCGCCCTTGAGGGCGTCGACCTCGGCACGGGCCACGTCGAGCTCGGCCTCGAGCTCGGCGACCCGCACGATCGCCTCGGCGGCGCGCGTCTCGGCGTCGTCGCGGCCCCGCTCGGCGGTGTCGGCGCGACGCGCCTCGGCGCCGAGCTTGCGGGTCTGGTCGGCAGCCTTGCGCTGCCAGGTCGACAGGGCCTTCTCCAGCGCGTCGATGGCCTCCTCGCGGGCGCCGATCTTGCGGCGCATGTCAGTGGCGAACGCCTCGTTCTCGGCCGTACGCCGCTCGGTGATCTCGCGGTACGCCTGGGCCTGGGCAGCCCGGTCACGGGCGGCCTCGCGGCGCGCGGTCAGCAGCTCGGAGTGGGTGATACGGGTCGCGGCGGCACCCAGCACCAGGGCCACCACGGCAGCACCGGTCGTCAGCAGGGCCGAGCCGGACGCGATGGCGCCGATCACGGAGAGGGCGGCGACCACCAGGAGCGCGACCGCGACGACCAGTCGCGTGCTGCGCTGTCGACGACGCGCTGCACCACGCAACGCCTGTGACTGCTGGGGCTGAGGGGAAGACATGGGGCCACCCTAGGGGCGGTCAGGGTCCCCCGGCGTGCGACACGCTCGCTCCAAAATGAGGGATCCGCCCATCACCGCCAGGCTCGCGAGCGCCGCGGCGACCGACCGGGCGATCCAGTCGTCGGCCCGCTCGGAGGCGTCACCGAGCCACGTGATGGCGTACCCCGAGTAGCCGCCGGCCACGAAAGCACCGGCGATCGCGCAGGCGCGGGCCAGGACCAGGCGGTTGACGGCGTGGTCGAGCTCCAGCCACGCTCCGCGCTGCTGCACGGTGCGCCACGTGTGCCAAGCGAGGAAGCCCACGATCGCCGCGCTCAGCGCCAGGGCCAGCGGCTGCAGCCACGACACGAGCGGAGCGGTGCCGCTCACCCGCGCCACCACCCGGGTCACGACCCACCCCAGGACGAGGCCGAGCACGCCGGCGATGGCCAGCGACCGGCCGGACACCGGCCGCAGGGATCGATGGCCCCGGGGCGACTCCGGTGACGTCACTCCGCCTGGAGGTCCAGGTCTTCGCGGAGCTTGATGCCCGAGCGGTCGCACTTCTCCAGCAGGTCGGCGATCGGACCGTGACCGGGCAGCACCGCGTCGGGCTCGAGGTCGTACCACGGCTGCAGCACGAAGGCCCGCTCGTGCGCGCGCGGGTGGGGCAGGCGCAGGAAGTCCTCGTCTGAGCGCCGGTCGCCCATGACGATCAGGTCGACGTCGAGCGTGCGCGGGGCGTTGCGCACGTCGCTGCGCTCGCGGTGGAAGGCGTCCTCGATGGCCAGGGCCCGCTCCATGAGGCGGCGGGCGGGCATCGTGGTGTCGGCGAGGACGACCGCGTTGTAGTAGTCCTGCGAGCCGGCCGGCGCGTCGACCGCGACGGTCTCGTAGACCGCTGAGACGCCGGTGATCCAGAAGTCGGGGGTGTCGGCGAGGGCGCTGACTGCACCCTGCAGGCTGGTGAAGCGCTCACCCAGGTTCGATCCCAGCGCGACCACGACCCGGCGGATGGGGTGCATCTCGCCGGTGAGGGAGTCGGCGTCGATGATGTGCGGGTTGGGGGTCTCAGTCATGTGCGGGACCTCGCGTCCTGGTGATGGTGAGTGCGACGTCCGAGTACGTCGCCTCGATTGGTGCATCCGGCTTGTGGATCGTGACGCGCGCCCATTCAACACGAGTGTCCAACAGGCACACGTCGGCGATCCTCTGCACGACAGTCTCTATCAGATCGACGGGGTCACGCTCGACGGCGGCCCGGACGCCGGCGACCAGGCCGCCGTAGTCGACGGTGTCGGCGAGGGCGTCGGACGCGGCCGCCGGGCGGGTGTCGATCCCGAGGGTGAGGTCGACCACGAAGACCTGGCCGTCGCGCTTCTCGAAGTCGAAGACGCCGTGGTGGCCCCAGCACTCGATGCCGGTGACGCTCAGCTCGTCGGTCATGCGTTCCTCCACGCCTGCCAGGCGGCCAGCGCATCGCTGGCCGCGCGTACGTCGTGCACGCGCACTCCCCACACTCCCTGGTCGGCCAGCATGGTCACCAGGGCGACGTGGGCGCTCTCACGCTGGTCGACCGGCCGGGGGTGGCCCTCGGCGTCGGCCAGCAGCCGGCCGAGGAAGTTCTTGCGGCTCGCGCCCACGAGCAGCGGGTACCCCAGGGCCGCGACCGCGTCCAGGCCCCGCAGCAGCTCCCAGTTGTGCTCCGCGGTCTTGGCGAAGCCCAGGCCGGGGTCCAGCACGATCCGCTCGGCATCGACCCCGGCGGCCAGGCAGGCGTCGAGCCGCTCGCCGAGCTCGGCGACCACGCCGGGCACGACGCCACCGTGGTCGGAGTAGTCGGTCATCGACTGCATCCGGTCGCTGTGGCCGCGCCAGTGCATGGCGACGTACGTCGCGCCGGTCGCGGCGACCGCCGCGAGCATGTCGGGGTCGGCCAGGCCACCGGCGACGTCGTTGACCATCGCGGCGCCGGCCTCGACCGCGGCCACGGCGACCTCGGCGCGCATGGTGTCGACGCTGAGCACGGCCCCGTGCGACGCCAGCTCGCGGATCACCGGGACCACCCGGTCGAGCTCCTCGGCCACCAGGGGCCGGGTCGCGCCGGGGCGGGTCGACTCGCCCCCGATGTCGAGGATGTCGGCGCCGTCGGCCAGCAGCGCCAACCCGTGCTCGACCGCGCGGGGCGTGTCGTCGTAGCGGCCGCCGTCGGAGAAGGAGTCGGGCGTGACGTTGACGACCCCCATCACCAGGGGCCGGCCACGCTCACGCCACCGGGTCACCGGGTGCCCGACCGGATGAGGGCCATCGCCTCCGCGCGCGTGGTCGCGTTGCGCATCCCGCCACGGACGGCGGAGGTGATCGTCCGGGCCCCGGCCTTGCGCACCCCGCGCATGGTCATGCACAGGTGCTCGGCCTCGATGACGACGATGACTCCCCGGGCCTCGAGGATCTCCATCAACGCGTCGGCCACCTGCGTGGTGAGCCGCTCCTGCACCTGGGGGCGCTTGGCGTAGACGTCGACGAGCCGGGCGAGCTTGGACAGGCCGGTGATCTTGCCGGACTCGGCCGGGATGTAGCCGACGTGGGCGACGCCGGTGAACGGCACGAGGTGGTGCTCGCACATCGACCACAGCTCGATGTCGCGCACGAGGACCATCTCGTCGTGCCCGAGGTCGAACGTCGTGGTGAGCACGTCGCGGGGCGCCTGGCGCAGGCCCTGGGTGAGCTCGGCGTACGCACGGGCGACCCGCGCCGGAGTCTCGCGCAGGCCCTCGCGGTCGGGGTCCTCCCCGATCGCGGCCAGCAGCTCGCGCACCGCGGCCTCGGCCCGTGCGTGGTCGAACTCGGGGACGTCCTCGGGGGAGCGCTCGGCGAGGGAGATCGGGTCGGGCGTCGCGACCTGCTCGGTCATGCGCTCGACCCGTCCGGGGACGGCGGGGTGGGCTGGTCGCCCCCGGGAGCCAGGCCCGGGTCGCCGTGCACGTCGCCACCGGCCGAGGGCGGGGTCAGGATCGCGCCGGCCTCCGGCTCGGCCGGGGCACCGTCGACCTTGGCGCGGTCGCGGATCTCCTCCGGGATGTCGACCGGCGGGATCGAGGACGGCACGCGCTCGGGCGAGCCGGTCCAGGCGGGCCGGGTCGGGCGCCTGCGCAGCGGCTCGAAGATCGCGGCGACCTCGGCCTTGTCGAGGGTCTCCTTGTCGAGCAGCGCGAGGACCAGCGCGTCGAGGACGTCGCGGTTCTCCTCGAGGATGTCGAAGGCCTCCTGGTGGGCCTGGCCCAGCAGGGTCTTGACCTCCTGGTCGACGGCCGCGGCGGTCTCCTCGGAGTAGTTGCGCTGGTGGCCCATGTCGCGACCCAGGAACGGCTCGGCGTTGGACTCCCCGAGCTTGACGGCCCCGAGGCGCTCGGTCATGCCGTACTGGGTGACCATCGCGCGGGCGAGGTTGGTGGCCTTCTCGATGTCGTTGCCGGCGCCGGAGGTCACGTCGTGGAAGATCAGCGCCTCGGCAGCCATGCCGCCGAGCATGTAGGCGAGCTTGTCGAGCATCTCGCTGCGGGTCTGGCTGTACTTGTCCTGGTCGGGCAGCACCATCGTGTAGCCCAGCGCGCGCCCGCGGGGCAGGATCGTCACCTTGTGCACCGGGTCGGTGCCGGGCAGCGCCGCGGCGACGAGGGCGTGGCCGCCCTCGTGGTAGGCGGTGATGAGCTTCTCCTTCTCGCTCATCAGGCGGGTGCGCCGCTGCGGGCCGGCGATGACGCGGTCGATGGCCTCGTCGAGCGCCTCGTTGGTGATGAGCTTGGCGTTGCCGCGCGCAGTGAGCAGCGCGGCCTCGTTGAGGACGTTGGCGAGGTCGGCACCGGTGAAGCCGGGGGTACGCCGCGCCACGCTGAGCAGGTCGATGCCCTCGGCGATCGGCTTGCCGCGGGAGTGGACCTTGAGGATCTGGTGGCGACCGTTGAGGTCGGGGGCGTCGACCTGCACCTGGCGGTCGAAGCGGCCCGGGCGCAGCAGCGCCGGGTCGAGCACGTCGGGCCGGTTGGTCGCGGCGATGAGGATGACGCCGCCGCGCACGTCGAAGCCGTCCATCTCGACGAGGAGCTGGTTGAGGGTCTGCTCGCGCTCGTCGTGGCCGCCGCCCATGCCGGCGCCGCGGTGGCGTCCGACGGCGTCGATCTCGTCGATGAAGACGATGGCCGGCGGGTTCTCCTTGGCCTGCTCGAACAGGTCGCGCACGCGACTGGCGCCGACACCGACGAACATCTCGACGAAGTCGGAGCCGGAGATGGAGTAGAACGGCACGCCGGCCTCGCCCGCGACGGCGCGCGCCAGGAGGGTCTTGCCCGTGCCGGGGGGGCCGTACAGGAGCACGCCCTTGGGGATCTTGGCGCCGACGGCCTGGAACTTCGCCGGCTCCTGGAGGAACTCCTTGATCTCGCCGAGCTCCTCGATGGCCTCCTCGCACCCGGCCACGTCGGCGAAGGTGGTCTTCGGCATGTCCTTGGTGATCAGCTTGGCGCGGCTCTTGGCGAACTGCATGACACCGCGGCCGCCGCCGCCCTGCGCCTGGTTCATCAAGAAGACGAACAGCAAGATGATCAGCGCGAACGGCAGCAGCGTCGCGAGGATCGAGCCCAGGAAGCTGGGCTGGGGGTTCTCGGAGTTCGACTTCTCGATCGTGCCCTCACCGACCTGCTCGTCGACGAGCGCCAGGATCGACTCCTGCTGGCCCTGGATGTAGTGGCTGACGACCTTGTCGCTGCCCTTGCGCACGTCCTTGTCGAGGGTGGCGCGGATCTCCTGCTCACCGTCGATGAAGGAGATCTCCTTGACCTCGCCCGCGGCGATGTACTCCGACATGCGGGAGGTCTCGATCTCGTCGTACCCGTCGTTGGGCGCGAGGAACTGGATCGCCAGCAGCACCGCGACAGCGGCGACGACGATCCACAGCCAGGGGCCCTTGAATATGCGCTTCACAGGCAACTTTCACGATGAGGTTCACGATGGTCGGATGGACGGTGACGGTACACGTCGCCGTCCGCCGGCCATTTTGTCAGGCGAGGTGAAGCGAGGGCGACCTCCGAGTGCGTCCGGGGGTGCTTCAGGAGTAGACGTGGGGCGCCAGCGTGCCGATGTCGCGGAGGTTGCGGTAGCGCTCGCGGTAGTCGAGGCCGTAGCCCACCACGAACTCGTTGGGGATGTCCCAGCCGACGTACTTCGGCTCCACCGGCATCGACAGCGCCTCGGGCTTGCGCAGCAGGGTGGCGATCTCGACGCTCGCGGGGTTGCGGCTGCTGAGGTTGTTGACCAGCCAGCTCAGGGTCAGGCCGGTGTCGATGATCTCGTCGACGATCAGGACGTGGCGGCCGCTGATGTCGGTGTCGAGGTCCTTGAGGATGCGCACCACGCCG
>JAJPEO010000233.1 GCA_021166815.1 Nocardioides sp. | reverse complement strand
AGGCCAGCGCCGGGCCGACCAGGTCTGGCGGACCGACATGGTCGGTGGCCTCCCGCAGGAGCGCGTGCAGGTCGTTCATGGCGTCCTCCCGATGAGGCTGAGAAGCTCGGGCGCCCCGGTGCGGAGGCGGTCCAGCGCGGCTGCGTTCTGGCTCTTGACCGTGCCGAGCGAGACGCCGAGGATGTCTGCGGCCTGGCGCTCGGTCAGGTCCTCGAAGTGCCGAAGCACCAGCACCGCTCGTTGACGAGGTGTCAGCCGTGCCAGCGCACGCCGTACGACCAGGGCTGTCTCCGGCTCGATGCTCGTCCCCCGCTCGGGCACCGAGTCGATTGGCACGTCCCGGCGCCTGCGCCACCACGAGATGTTGTCGCGCGTGATGATCCGCAGGGCGTATGCCGTGGGGTTGCCGACCGCCAGCCGTGACCACCGCAGCGCCACCTTGGTGAGCGCCTCCTGCACCAGGTCCTCGGCCCGGTGCAGGTCGCCGGTGAGCAGGTACGCAGAGCGCAGGAGCTGGCGCTGTCGCGTCGACGCCCACTCGGTGAAGCCCTCGTCGTCCACCCGTCCCCCTTGCTCGTGTGACCACTCAACCGCATGGGACGCACGAAAGGTTGGGACGAGTTGCGGCGAGCACGTCGCTCCTGCGACCGCCCCCCGGTCGGTCCTGCCGCCGAAACCCGGTGGACGGCGCCCGGGCAGGAGGCGCACAGTGCCTCATGGAGATCAGGCCCTGCGTCACCGACGCCGACTACGAGCAGTGGCGGCAGGTGCGCATCGCCGTCGTCCCGTACGAGCGCACCCAGTCGATCGAGGAGCTGCGCGCGGCCGCTTCCCCCGAGCGGCTCCTGGTGGTGGCTCGGCAGGGCGACGAGGTGGTCGGCTCGGGGATGGCCGCACGCGCCGACACCGCGCAGGCCGGGTCGGTGATCCCGCGCGTGCTGCCCGAGCACCGGCGCCGGGGCTACGGCACGGCCCTGCTCGAGCGCCTGGTCGAGCACGTCGAGACCCTCGGCGTGCCGATGCTGCGGGCCGGCGCCGACGACGAGGGCTCGCTGGCCTTCGCCCAGCGCTTCGGCTTCACCGAGGTCAACCGCGAGGTCGAGCAGACCTTCCGGATCACCGGTCCGGTCGACGTCTCCCCGGTGCCCGAGGGCATCGAGGTGGTCACCGCCGGGGACCGGCCCGGGCTGTGGGCAGCGGCGTACGACCCGTTCGGGCTCGAGGCGGTCGCGGGCTTCGCCGTCGACAGCCCGCTCGACGTCACCCCTGAGCGGTGGAACGCCGAGTGGCAGGGCGACCCGATGTTCCTCGCCCTCCACGACGGCGAGGTCGTCGGCTGCGCCGGGCTGGGCCTCGACCCCGACCATCCCGCCCGTGCGGAGAACATGCTGACCGCGGTCCGCAGCGACTGGCGCGGCCGCAGCGTGGCGGTGCACCTCAAGCAGGTGACCCTGGCCTGGGCGGCCGAGCACGGCCTCACCGAGGTCTACACCTGGACCCAGGACGGCAACGCGGCGATGCGGACCCTCAACGCCCGGCTCGGCTACGACACCACGGGTGTGGGCGTGCAGCTCGCGCGACCCGTCCGGCCCTAGCGTCGTACGCGTCACACCGCGGTGACCGCCGCCACCGCCACGGCTAGCCTGATGACGTCCGTGGACTCCACCGGGGAGCCGCGAGATGACGAGGAGCGACCGATGACGTCACAGCCCGAAGAGACCGCCCCCTACGGCTCCGGCGCGAGCGCACCTGCCGGCCCCGCGGTGAAGCGGGTGCGGACCCATCACCTGCGGGAGATGAAGGAGCGCGGCGAGAAGATCACGATGCTCACCGCCTACGACATGTTCACGGCGGCGACGTTCGACGAGGCCGGCATCGACATGCTGCTGGTCGGCGACTCCGCCTCCAACAACGTCTTCGGCAACGAGACCTCGCTCCCGGTCACCGTCGACGAGCTGCTGCCCCTCACACGCGCGGTCGCCCGGTCGGTCAAGCGGGCCATGGTGGTGGGCGACCTGCCGTTCGGGTCCTACCAGGCCTCCCCGGAGCAGGGATACCTCACCGCGGTGCGCTTCATGAAGGAGGCCGGCGCCCACTGCGTCAAGCTCGAGGGGGGCGCCGAGATGGCCCCGGTGATCACCAAGTGCACCCAGGGCGGGATCCCCGTGATGGCCCACATCGGGTTCACCCCCCAGAGCGAGCACGCCCTCGGCGGCTACCGGGTCCAGGGACGGGGCGAGACCGCCGAGCGGGTGCGCCGCGACGCCCTGGCCGTCCAGGAGGCGGGCGCGTTCGCGGTCGTCATGGAGATGGTGCCCGGCGACGTGGCCGAGCAGATCTCCAAGGAGCTGAGCATCCCCACGATCGGCATCGGGGCCGGCAACGGCTGCGACGGCCAGGTGCTGGTGTGGCAGGACGCCTTCGGGCTGCGTACCGGCAAGATGGCGCGCTTCGTCAAGCAGTACGCCGACGTCCACGGCGTCCTCCTCGAGGGAGCCAGGGCGTACGCCGCCGATGTGAAGGCCGCGACCTTCCCGGGGCCCGAGCACACCTTCTAACCGTCAGGTCAGGACCAGCCGAGCCACCGGGCTCCCGCCACGACGGTGGCGAACCAGACGAGCCCGAGGACGACCGGGAGCGCGGCGACCGCACGCGGTCGGCGGCTGAACCACGCCAGGGCCAGCACCAGGGACACCAGCCACGCCAGCACCAGCAGGGCGACCGCCCACCACGGCATGCCCACCGCGACCCGGGTCGCAGCGATCAGGAAAAGGACGCCGGCGAGCCCGACGAGGCCGGAGATCGACCACGCGGAGATCGGGGCGCGCGGAGCTGCGTCGGGCACGCCGGGACCGTAGCGGATCGCGGGCCGGCGTGGTCAGACGCCGGGGGTGAGGTCGTCGGGCTCGTCGCCGGGCTTCTCCCCCGGCTCGCGGTCGTTCCAGTCGGGGTCGTTGTCCCATGCCTCGTTGCGTTCCTCGACCTTGTCCAGGGCCCGGGCGGCCTCCTCGGCCGTGGGGTAGGGGCCCAGGCGATCGGCGTTGCGGCAGCCCTCGGTCCCCTCGACGGTGTGATGGGTGAGACAGAACCAGTATTCCGAATCGCTCATGGGCCGAAACTACACTCGCCCACGTGTCTGCCGTAGCCCCCGCCTCAATCTCCCCCCGTCGTGCCGTGCACGCGCACATCGACCGCCCGGAGTAAGTCGACAATCCCACGCCCGAGCGGTTCAGCGGCAGCGAGATCAAG
>JAJPEO010000003.1 GCA_021166815.1 Nocardioides sp. | reverse complement strand
GGCGGGCGGGCGCGCCGCGGGGCGCGCGGGGGGGCCGCCGCGCGGGGGGGGGCGCGCCCCCCCGCCCCCCCCCCCCCGCTCGGTGCTGTGGCGAACCTCAGAGGTTCTTCAGGATCTCGCGCATCAGCTCAGCGGTCTCGGACGGCGTCTTGCCGACCTTGACCCCGGCGGCCTCGAGGGCCTCCTTCTTGGCCTGCGCGGTACCCGAGGAGCCGGACACGATGGCGCCGGCGTGGCCCATGGTCTTGCCCTCGGGGGCGGTGAAGCCTGCGACGTAGCCGACGACCGGCTTGGTCACGTGCTCCTTGATGTACGCCGCGGCGCGCTCCTCGGCGTCGCCGCCGATCTCGCCGATCATCACGATCGCCTTGGTCTCCGGGTCGTTCTCGAAGGCCTCGAGGGCGTCGATGTGGGTGGTGCCGATGATCGGGTCTCCACCGATGCCGATGGCGGTGGTGAAGCCGTAGTCCTTCAGCTCGTACATCATCTGGTAGGTCAGCGTGCCGGACTTCGACACCAGGCCGACCGGGCCCTTGCCCGCGATGGTGTGCGGGGTGATGCCGGCCAGCGACTCCTCCGGCGTGATGATGCCGGGGCAGTTCGGGCCGATCATGCGGGTGCCCTTGTTGGCGTCGGTCTGCAGGTAGGCGAAGACCTCTGCGGTGTCCTGGACGGGAACGCCCTCGGTGATGACCACGAGCAGGCCGATGCCGGCGTCGATGGCCTCGATGCAGGCGTCCTTGGTGAAGGCCGGGGGCACGAAGACGACCGACACGTCAGCGCCGGTCTTCTCCATCGCCTCGGCGACCGTGCCGAAGACGGGAAGCTCCTTGCCGCCGAGCTCGACCGACGTGCCGGCCTTGCGGGCGTTGACGCCGCCGACGATGTTGGACCCCGCCTCGACCATGAGGGTGGTGTGCTTGGAGCCCATCCCACCGGTCATGCCCTGGACGATGATCTTGCTGTCCTTGTTCAGGTAGATAGCCATGGTGTTTCTGCTTCTTCTCTCGTCTCGGGCCGGTCAGGCGTTCGCCAGCTCGGCGGCCTTGTCGGCAGCGCCGTCCATCGTGTCGACCAGGGTCACCAGCGGGTGGTTGGCCTCGGTGAGGATGCGACGGCCCTCCTCGACGTTGTTGCCGTCGAGACGGACGACCAGCGGCTTGCTCTCCTTGTCGCCGAGGATCTCCAGGGCACCGACGATGCCCTTGGCGACCTCGTCGCACGCGGTGATGCCACCGAAGACGTTGACGAAGACGGCCTTGACCTGCTCGTCGTTGATGATCACGTCGAGGCCGTCGGCCATCACCTGGGCGTTGGCGCCACCACCGATGTCGAGGAAGTTGGCGGGCTTGACGCCGCCGTGCTTCTCACCGGCGTACGCGACCACGTCGAGGGTCGACATGACCAGGCCCGCGCCGTTGCCGATGATGCCGACCTGGCCGTCGAGCTTGACGTAGTTGAGGCCCTTGTCCTTGGCCTTGGCCTCGAGCGGGTCCTCCTCCTCGCGGATGACGAAGCCCTCGTGGTCGGGCTGACGGAACTCGGCGTTCTCGTCGAGCGAGACCTTGCCGTCGAGCGCCTCGAGCTTGTCGCCCTCGAGGCGGGCCAGCGGGTTGACCTCGACGAGGGTGGCGTCCTCCTCGACGTAGACCTTCCACAGCGCCTGCACCATCTCGATGGCCTGCTCGCGCAGCTCGGCGGGGAACTTGGCCTCGTCGACGATCGCGGCGGCCTTCTCCGGGGTCACGCCCTCGATCGCGTCGACGTTGATCTTGCGCACGGCGTCGGGGTTGGTCTTGGCGACCTCCTCGATCTCCACGCCGCCCTCGACGGAGGCGATGCACAGGTGCGAGCGGTTGGCACGGTCGAGCAGGAAGGAGAAGTAGTACTCCTCCACCGGCGGGGTGGCCGGGGTGACGAGGACGCGGTTGACGCGGAGGTCCTTGATCTCCATGCCCAGGATGTTGCTCGCGTGCTCGAAGGCCTCGTCGGCGGTCTTGGCGAGCTTGACGCCGCCCGCCTTGCCGCGGCCACCGGCCTTGACCTGCGCCTTGATGACGGTGACGCCGCCGAGCTGCTCAGCAGCCGCGCGCGCCTCCTCAGCGGTCTCGACGACCACACCGAGGGTGGTGGTCACTCCGTGCTTGGCGAAGAGCTCCTTCGCCTGGTACTCCATCAGGTCCACGATCCACCCAGTTCTTCTCGATTGTCTGTACTGATCGAATGATGCTGTCGGGGATTGCTCAGCGCGGCGCCCGGTCCCACCAGGCGGGTCAGGGCCACACTCGTTCCAACTTGGCACCCTAGACCCGTCTCGTCCCAATCGGGGATGCCGGGCGGGCGTGGTGGTCATCACGCTACTGACGGGTACTCCCGCCAGGGCGGTTCATTGCAGGTCGCGCAGGTGGCGTACGGCGTCCTCGTCGCCGTCCAGCACCCAGCGCCCACCGTCCACCAGGCAGGTGGCGTCCACGTCCTCCTGCAACGCCACCGCGGCCAGCACGTCACGGTCCGGCACCACGCCGAGGTAGACGACCTCGTGCCCCGCGTCGCGCAGGGCGCGGGCGAACCGTCCGGCTGCCTCGGGGTCGGCGCCGTCGTCCCCACCTGGGCCGACCTGGGCGATGAGGACCCGCAGCCGCGTGGACGCATCCATGTCGACAGAGGCTAGTGGGCCGGCTCGGGACTCCCCCGGCTGCGGTCAACGCTTGGGTGTTTTCGCACACGTTCTTGGGGGTTGCTTGTGCATCTGCGTGACCGATCCGTTACAGTCGCTCCGGTCCGGCCGCCCACCCCCCACTTGCGGTCCGGCATCCCCCGGCAGATTGGTGACTCATCCATGGGCAACCACCGAGCGCAGCGCGCCCCCAGGCGGCGCACCTCGGCGACCCCCCTCCCGGCGACCCCCTCGGCAGCAGCAGGCAAGCGCCGCGCTGCTCAGGCGCGGCGGTCCCCGCTGGCCGTGAGCCTGCCGTCCCTGCCCCTCGTGGCAGGCATCACCGTGCTGGCGATCTCCACCGGCGGCGCCGTGACCGCGGCCGAGGCCGACCTGGTCGGCCGGATGGGTGACGGCACGTCGGTCACCGCCGCCGGCGCCATCGGCCGCGACGTGCTGGCCCAGCGCGGCGCCCAGGCCAGCCGCAACGCCCCGCGCAACGGCGAGTCCTCCGAGCTCACCGAGGAGTCCGACCCCGCCCTGGTGGCCCTCGCCGAGGCCCAGGCCAAGCGCTACGAGCAGAAGATCGCCGAGATGCGCCGGGCAGCCGAGGCGCAGGCGGCCAAGATCAAGGAGAACAAGTGGGTTCTCCCCCTGGCCAGCTACAGCCTCACCGCGACCTTCGGCCAGTACGGCCTCTGGGCCAGCTACCACACCGGCCTCGACTTCAACGGCGACTCCGGTGACCCGATCATGGCCGTCGCCAACGGCACCGTCACCTTCGCCGGCTACGACGGCTCGTACGGCAACAAGACCGTCGTCACCCTCGACGACGGCACCGAGATCTGGTTCGCCCACCAGACCTCCATCTACGTCTCGGTCGGCGAGCAGGTCCGCGGCGGCGAGGTCATCGGCACCGTCGGCAGCACCGGCAACTCCACCGGCTCCCACCTCCACGTCGAGGTGCGGCCCGGAGGCGGCGGCCCCGTCGACCCGTTCCAGGCCTTCGTCGAGCACGGCATCGTTCCCTGACCGGAGCCCCCGACCGGTTTCGAGGCTCAGGCGCTGCGCGCCTTCACACCTCGGCCAGCGACGGCCCGGCAGGCGCGCTACAGCTTCTCCACCGGCGCGTAGCGCAGCAGCAGGCGCTTGACGCCCTCTGAGCCGAAGTCGATGGACGCCACCGACTTCTCGGCCACTCCCTCGACCGCCACGACGGTGCCCATGCCGAAGGAGTCGTGCAGCACCCGGTCGCCGGGCGCCAGGCTCGGGATGGGACGCGACGGCTTGGCCTTGGCGGCGGCGTCGGCGCGCACGGCGGCAGAGGTGAAGTTGCGCCGTCCCGCCGCGGTCGGCGTACCGAGCCGGGCCGGGGAGCCTGCGGCGAGGTCGGGGCGACCCCAGCGGGTCTGGGCGCCGGCGGTACGGCGCCAGTCGACGAGGTCGACCGGCAGCTCGTCGAGGAACCGGCTCGCGGGGTTGTGGGAGGGCGCACCGAACGCCGAGCGCACCATCGCGCGCGACACGTGGAGGCGCTGCTGGGCGCGAGTCAGGCCGACGTAGGCCAGGCGCCGTTCCTCCTCCAGCTCGGGGCGGTCGCCCAGCGAGCGCTGGTGGGGGAACACGCCGTCCTCCATGCCGGTGAGGAACACGACCGGGAACTCCAGGCCCTTGGCGGTGTGGAGCGTCATCAGCGTGACCACGCCGGAGTCGTCGCCGTCGGGGGTGTCGGGGATCTGGTCGGCGTCGGCCACGAGGGCGACCCGCTCGAGGAAGTCGCCCAGCCCAGGGGTGACCAGGCCTGCCTCCACCTCCGCGGGGTCGGCGCTGGGACCGGCCTGCGGGTCCTCCGCGAACTCGCGCGCGACCGCGACGAGCTCGGCGAGGTTCTCCACCCGGGTCTCGTCCTGGGGGTCGTCGCTGGCCTCGAGCGAGGCGAGGTAGCCGGAGCGCTCGAGCACGGTCTCGAGGATCACGTCCGGCCGCTCGTCGGCCTCGACCATCGACTGCAGCTCCTGGACCATCGCGACGAAGGCCTGGATGTTGTTGAGGCTGCGCGTGGCCAGGCCCGGCGCCTCGTCGGCGCGGGTCAGCGCCTCCCAGAAGGTGATCCGCTCACGCTCGGCGTACGCCGAGATGCACGCCTCGGCGCGCTCGCCGATGCCGCGCTTGGGGGTGTTGAGCACCCGCCGCAGCGAGATCTCGTCGGCGGTGTTGGCCAGCATGCGCAGGTAGGCGAGGGCGTCGCGCACCTCGCGGCGCTCGTAGAAGCGCACTCCGCCGACGACCTTGTACGGCTGGCCGGTGCGGATGAACACCTCCTCGAAGACGCGCGACTGGGCGTTGGTGCGGTAGAAGACCGCGACGTCGGCGGGACGCACGCCCGCCTTGTCGACGAGGCTGTCGATCTCCTCGCTGACGAACCGCGCCTCGTCGTGCTCGTCGTCGGCGACGTAGCCCACGATCCGCTCGCCCTCGCCGGCGTCGGTCCACAGGCGCTTGGGCTTGCGGCCGGTGTTGTTGCCGATCACGGCGTTGGCGGCGTTGAGGATCGTCTGGGTGGACCGGTAGTTCTGCTCCAGCAGGATCGTGCGCGCGTCGGGAAAGTCCTGCTCGAAGTCGAGGATGTTGCGGATGTCGGCGCCCCGGAACGCGTAGATCGACTGGTCGGCGTCGCCGACGACCATCAGCTCGCTCGGCTCGACCTCCTGCGCACCGGACTCCTCCATCTGCTGGCCGCAGAGCTGGTGGATGAGGCTGTACTGGGCGTGGTTGGTGTCCTGGTACTCGTCGACCAGGACGTGCCGGAAGCGACGGCGGTAGTTCTCGCGGATGTCGGGGTGGGCCTGGAAGAGGTGGACCGTCATCATGATGAGGTCGTCGAAGTCGAGAGCGTTGGCCTCGCGCAGGCGCCGCTGGTAGTGGCGGTAGGCCGTGGCGTAGGCCTCCTCGAACGCGTTGCGGGTGTCCTTGGCCGCGTCGTCGGGGTCGCGCAGCTCGTTCTTCTGGTCGGAGACCCAGTTGAGGACCGCCCCGGGCTGGTAGCGCTTGGGGTCCAGCTCGAGGTCGCGCAGCACGAGGGTCATCAGCCGCTTGGAGTCGGCGGCGTCGTAGATCGAGAAGTTGGACTTGTAGCCCAGCACCGCGATCTCCTTGCGCAGGATGCGCACGCACGCGGAGTGGAAGGTGCTGACCCACATGATGCGGGCCCGCTTGCCGACCAGGTCCTCGACGCGTTCCCTCATCTCGGCCGCGGCCTTGTTGGTGAAGGTGATCGCCAGGATCGAGCCGGGGTGGGCCTTGCGCTCGGTGAGCAGCCAGGCGATGCGGCGCGTCAGCACCCGGGTCTTGCCCGACCCGGCGCCAGCCACGACGAGCAACGGCGGGCCGGCATGGGTCACGGCAGCGCGCTGGGGCTCGTTGAGGCCCTCGAGCAGCTGCTCGGCGGTGGGGCCACGCGGCGTCGTACGGCCCCCGTGCGGGGCGTCGGTCGGAGCGTCGGGCATGTCGAAAAGAGGGGTGCTCATCCTGCGGCAACCCTACGTCGCCACACCGACACCGCGAGCACCTCTCCCCTCCTGAACATGTAACCGGCAGTTGGTGGCACTGGCCGGCGCGAATTCGCGCCGGGAGGTGCACTCAACTGCCGGTTACATGACGTGGGGACAGGGATCAGGCGTGGGCAGAGGCCCAGAACACGGCAACGCCGATGTTGACGAGCGTGAGCCCGAGCACGCCGTAGTAGAGGCCCTGCGGGATGGAGGGCTTGCGCATGTTGGCCATCACCAGCACCAGGATCACCAGGCTGATGACGAACTTCACGCCGATCTTCATGTGGTTGGGCTCGTCGATGGCCTCCAGCACGCCCACCAGCAGGATGCCGGCGACGAAGGCCAGGCCGGCACCGTCGCGCATGGCGGCGTTGACGCGCTTCTCGGGCTCGCGCACCTGGACGAGGAGTCCACCGAGGAGGGAGGCGAAGCCGAGGATGTGCAGGAAGAGAAGGACGAGGCGCAGGGTCTCCATGCCGCGGAGTCTAGGTTGATCAGGCAACTACCTCGGAATCACGCGGCATCGGGGGCGGTCGGGCGCTTGCGCGGGGTCCGCGGATGGAACTGGACCAGGTCGGACCGGTCGGTCCCGAAGCGCTCGACGGTGTGGAGGTACTCGCGACGCAACCGCTCGCGGGCCACGTCACGCCGGGCTCCCCAGAAGTCCTCCCAGAAGATCCCCGACACCCCCAGCTTGAAGCCGGTGAGCCAGTCCTGCCGCTTCTTCTCCTCGAGCAGCGCGGCGGCCGGGTCCGCGGCGACGCCACCCTCCACCACGGCCTGGAACTTCAGCTTCCCGCTGAACTCGAACGCGTGCCTCCCCAGCACCAGGTCGCACCAGGCGACCCGCCCGTCGGCAGCCAGGCCGAACTGGGTCCGCGGCCTGCCGTGGCCCAGCTCCTCGACGAGCTCCCTGGCCAGCGTCTCGCCGATCGAGTCGGTGTCGGGGTCGCTCAGCTCGATCGCCGACCTCGCGGCCCGGCACCCCGGCCAGTGGTGCATGCCGGCCACCACCCGGTGGAGGTCGGCGTACGTCGCTCCGATCCGCAGCGCCGAGTCGACCGCCACCGTGCCGGCCCGCACCCCGTGCTCGCGGGCGATGTCGAGGGCCGTACGGGCCGCAAGGAGGTGCGTGCCGTCGCGCGAGAGGTCGTCGTCCTCGTAGCGGGCGTGGTGATGGGTGATGCCCGACCTGGTGTGGGTGCCGCGGCGGCCGCGGTGGGTGAGGTGGGTGCGGCCGTCCTGCTCGAGGACCTGCATGCCCAGCCGCAACGCCGCCGAGTCGTGGCTCAGGACGTGGGGTCGGGTCGTCCACAGCGAGGCAGCCCGGTCCACCAGCGCCTGCCTCTCGTGCCAGTGGACGGCCTGCTCCCAGGTGGTCCCGGCACAGTAGACACCGTGACGCACCTGGCGCAGGTCGCCACCGGCCAGCAGGCGCGCAAGGTGTCGTGCCTCCAGGCCTGCGGCGAGGAGCTGCCGCCTGGTGGCCACGCCGTCCTGGGCCGCGAGGAGCCCGATCGTCCGTTGGTCCACGCCGGCGATGCTCGTGCGCCGATCGCCCAGGTGCGACGTACGGCCTCTTGCGCCTGGGGACGACGGGCGCGTGGGCGACCTGTGGACGACTCCTGGCCCGCCCGGACAACGCCACCTCCCTCATGTAACCGGCAGTTGGTCGCACTGGACGGCGCGAATGCGCGACGGGCAGTGCACCTAACTACCGGTTACATGGTGAAAGACGGAGGGACGGAAAGGGCGGGCGGCGGGCGCTCAGAGGAGGCGGCGGTCCGAAGCCCAGCGGGTCAGCTCGTGGCGCGAGGAGAGCTGGAGCTTGCGCAGCACCGAGGTCATGTGGGTCTCGACGGTCTTGACGGAGATGAAGAGCTCGCGGGCGACCTCCTTGTACGCGTACCCGCGCGCGATCAGGCGCATCACCTCACGCTCGCGCTCGGTGAGGCGGTCGAGGTCCTCGTCGACGCTGGCGACCTCGATCGACCCGGCGAAGGCGTCGAGGACGAACCCGGCCAGGCGTGGCGAGAAGACCGCGTCCCCACCGGCGACGCGCACGATCGCGTCGACCAGCTCGGGGCCGGTGATGGTCTTGGTGACGTAGCCACGCGCGCCGCCGCGGATGGTGCCGATGACGTCCTCAGCCGCGTCGGAGACCGAGAGGGCGAGGTAGCGGGTGTCGTGGCACGGCTGGCGCCGCATCACCTCGACCCCGCCGCCACCTGGCAGGTGGACGTCGAGGAGCACCACGTCGGGCTGCTCCTGGTGGACGACGCGTACGCCCTCGTCGGCGTCGCCGGCCTCGCCGACGATCTCGATCACGCCGGCGCCCGCGGCGGTCAGCTCGGCGCGCACCCCGGCCCGGAACATCGCGTGGTCGTCGACCAGCACCACACGCACGGGGCGGGTGGGGTCGGGCCTGGGGTCGAGCGTGGTCATGGGGTCTCCTCCTGCCGTGGCATGTGCAGTCTCACCTCGGTGCCCTCGCCGGGGGCGGAACGCACCTCGGCCCGTCCCCCGTGGCGCACCATCCGGTCGACGATGCTATGGCGCACGCCCTGCCGGTCGGGGGCCACGGTCGCCGGGTCGAAGCCGGCTCCCCGGTCGCGGACGAACAGGTCGACGCCCTCGGCGCCCACTTCGGCGTAGACGTCCACGCGGGGCACCCCGGCGTGCTTGGCGGCGTTGACGACGGCCTCGCGGGTGGCGAGCACGAGCGGGCGCAGCGTCTCCCCCACCGGGCAGTCGCCCACGGTGACGACGTCGACCACGACGGGGTGCACGGCCTCGACCTCGCCGACCATCGTCGCCAGGGCCCCGGCCAGCGTCGTGTCGTCGGAGGCCTCGGAGGCGAACAGCCACTGGCGCAGGTCGCGCTCCTGCGCGCGGGCCAGTCGCGCGACGGTGGTCGGGTCGTCGGAGCTGCGCTGGATGAGCGCCAGCGTCTGGAGCACCGAGTCGTGCAGGTGGGCGGCCATGTCGGCACGCTCCTGGGTGCGGACCCGCTCCGCCCGCTCTGCCGCCAGGTCGTTGACCAGGCGCAGGGCCCACGGCCCCACGACGATGGCCAGGCCGAGGATACCGAGCAGTCCGGCCACCACCACCGGGAACGCCACGGTGCCCGGACCCGCCGCGAACCCGAACACCGCCAGGGCCCCGACGATCAGGCCGAGGCCCATGACCACGCGGGTGTACGAGGCCCATCCCCCGTTGCCGAACACCGCGCGGAAGGGGTCGATCCGACCGCTGGAGTCCAGCCAGCGCTCGCGCTGGGCCTCGTCGGCCTGGCGCCACAGCAAGGTGATGCCGGCGATGCCGAGCACCACCGGCCAGAACAGCAGGCCCTGCCCGAAGAGCCCCTCGAAGCCGAGCACCAGGCCGAAGAGCAGTGCCCCCAGCGCCAGCGCGGGACCCGCGTCGACCAGGCGCGGCCGGGCCCCGGGACGCCGGCCCGCGCGGGTGGCGCTCTCGAGTCCCGGCGCGCTCACCTCGAAGGAGCCGCCGGCCGGCAGGAACATCCACAGGGCGGCGTACAGCATGATGCCGAGGCCGCCGAGCAGGGCCGTGGCGACGAAGAACACGCGCACCCACAGCACGGGCACGCCCAGGTGCGCCGCCACGCCGCCCGCCACGCCTCCGGCGATGGGAGCGGTGATGTCGCGGTAGGCGCGACGGGGTTGCCAGGTCTCGGTCATGGTGTCCCCATCGTCGCAGGCGCCAGCACGCGAGACCATGAGGACGAACCCCGAGCCGACCCTGAGGCGCCCCGGCGCCGGACCGGGGAGGATCAGGGCTGTTCCCGATGGTGGGCAAGCCCGGACGAGACGAGAGTGGAGCCATGGACAACGCATCCCCTCCTCCCACCCCCGGGCCTGAGCAGCCTGGTCCTGAGCAACCCGATCCCGAGCAGCAGGGCCCCGCGGGCGGTCCCCGCGTGACGACCGCGGAGATGAAGGACCTGGGCCGCCTGCGTCGCAGCGTCACCGACCGCCACGTCGCGGGCGTCGCCGGCGGGCTGGCCCGACACCTCGACGTCGACCCGATCCTCATCCGCGTCGCGTTCGTGATCGGCGCCTTCTTCGGCGGGGCAGGGGTGCTGCTCTACCTCGCGGTGTGGCTGTTCGTGCCCGAGGAGGGCACCCAGGACCAGCCGCTGGGCCTCGACGAGCGCAGCCGCGTGGCCGTCCTGGTCATCGCCGCAGCGCTGGCGCTGCTGGCTGCGGTCGGCGACTGGGCGGGGGC
>JAJPEO010000357.1 GCA_021166815.1 Nocardioides sp. | reverse complement strand
CCACGAGCCGGGGGTCGCCGTGGAGCACGACCTCGTGGGCCAGGTCCGGCACCTCGCCCTCGAGCCCGACGTGGCAGATGACCGGCGGGATCGCCGGCGTCGTGCGCCGCACGTGCCGGGCCAGCGCGGGGATGCGCCGGGGATCGACGGCGACCACGACGACGTCGGCGTCGATCTCGCCCGCGTCGGTCGACACCCCGACGGCGCGCCCGCCACGGACCACCACGTCGTGGACCTCGGTGCCGGTCTGCACGCTGACCCCCCGGGTCTGCAGCCGCTGGGCCATCGCCTCCCCGAGCCTGGCCATCCCGCCCGGCACGGTCCACGTGCCGAAGCGTTGCTCGAGGTGGACCGTCAGCCCGGCCCACGCCGGCACGTTGCGCAGGTCGTGGCCACCGGTGATCGACGTGTGGCCTGCGACGAGTCGCAGGCGCTGGTCCTTGAACGTGCGCCGCAGGCGGGTGTGCAGCGACTCCCGCGAGGCCAGCAGCGAGCGGAGCTGGCGAGGCTCGACGTCGGGGCTCCACGGACGCTCGTACCACTCCTTGCGCAGCAGCGCCCACGTGTCGCCGTACGACGCGACGTGGTCGACCCACTGCTGCCCGAGCCCCGGGCCCAGGGAGTCGAACGCCTCGAGCTGGGCGGCGCGGGAGTGGCCCGGCAGGCGCAGGACGGAGCCGTCCTCGAAGCGATGCTCCCGGACGAGGTCGAGCGGCTGGAGGTCGACCTCGCGCTCGAGCGGTCGTCCGGACTTGCGGAACAGGTCCCGCACCACGGCCGGCAGCAGCGTGCTGGTGGGTCCGGCGTCCCACGTGAAGTCGTCGAGGTGGGCGGAGCTCAGCGCCCCGCCGAGAGTGCCGGAGCGCTCGCACAGCGTGACGTCATGGCCCAGCTTGGCCAGGCGTGCCGCACTCGCGAGCCCACCGAACCCACCGCCGACCACCACCACGTTCGCCACGGGGCCACCCTAGGCTCAGCGATCCGTGGGATGCCCCGCGAGGTGGAGCGGCTCCCTCTGCTTCCACCGCCGCCAGCCACGGCGCACCGCGCGAGCGATCAGGACCAGGAGCACGAGTCCGGTCACGAGCAGCACGCCCGCGATCCCGGCCGCGGCGCGAGGGTGCTCGAGCGCGAACCAGACGACACCCAGGACGGCGGCGTCCTCGGTGAGGCTCGCGAGCACGTTGCTGGCCGGCTCGGGGGAGGAGGTGATGGCCAGGCAGCCACCTGCCTACACCAGGTGGGAGAGCAGCGCCGTGCCACCGCCCACGACGCCGAGGACGGCGTGCTCCAGGGACGAGGCGTCACCGGCGAGCAGGACGCCGATCACCGCTCCCGCCGTGGGCCGGATGGCGGTGGAGATCGCGTCCCACGTGGAGTCGATGTAGGGGATCTTGTCGGCGATGAACTCCATCGAGTACAGGAATGCGGCAGCGGCGAGCACGTCCCAGCGGGCGAGCACGTCGGGGATCGAGGCGAGGGACCCGAGCCGGTCGGCGATGCCGAGGACCAGGACGACCAGGTAGGCGTTGATGCCACTGGCCCATCCGCTCGAGAACGTCAGCGCGAGTGCGTCCATCAGTCGACCTCCACCTCGGTGGCCCGGGTGAGTCGTACGAGCTCGTCGTAGGTCGTGGAGAAGACCGCGGCGGGATGGCCGGCGGCGGCCCAGACGACCGGGTGGCGGCGCAGCCACGGGTCGATCCAGGTCGGCACGGGCGCCGGGTGGTCGATGGGGGAGACCCCGCCGATGACCTGGCCGGTGTGTTGGCGCACGAAGTCGGGGGTGGCGCGGGCCAGGCGCCGGACGCCGATGCGGGACGCGGTGGCCGCGGTGTCGACGCGGTGGGCCCCGGAGGTCAGGATGAGCACGGGTGAGCCGTCGGCGTCGAAGAGCAGGCTGTTGGCGATCGCCCCGACCTCGCACCCCAGGGCCGCTGCGGCGAGTGCTGCAGTGTGGGCGCTGTCGGGCAAGATGACCACATCACCGGCGCCACCGCGGAGGCGGAGCTCGTTCCTGAACGAGGTGATGGCCGGGTGCTCGGTCGACATGGAGCGAGCCTAGGCCAGCAAGAGCAGAAGCAGACGAGAGGAAGCGCATGGCACGCCAGCTGCCCGGATCGGTCGTCAACAGTCTCCGGGTGATGTGGGCGACGGTCGCGGTCGCGGCCGTGATCACGGTGCTGACCTGGTGGCGCAGCGACGACCTGCTGCTGGCCTGGGCTGCCGGCAACCCGTCGGCGCAGACGACGCTCCAGGACGGCGGCATCGAGGCGCTGCGGGCCAGCGACAGCGCCCCGGACTTCGTGGCGATCGCCGTGGTGGCCTGGAGCATCCTGGCGCTGCTCGCGCTCGTGCTCCACGCGTTCCTCGCCGGCGGGCACGGCTGGGCCCGGGTGATGCTCCTGGCCAACGCGCTGACGGCGGTGCTGGTGGCGGTGACCTGCCTGGTCAACGACCTGCCGCCGGTCTTCGACGTGCTGGCCGGGGTGCTGCTCGTGCTGAGCGTCGCCCAGGTGTTCTTCCTGTGGCGCAAGGACACCTCCGCGTACCTGCGCGAGGTGTGATCCACAGCTTTCCGTGCGCTCTTGACGCACTGTCGGTGCGAGGTAGTACCGTTCGGGGTGTTCGAACACTTGTTCGATCACGGCTCAGGTGGCGGTGACCTCGACCCCCACCGACCACCTGAGCCGTTCCGGGGTCGACGGAGCGTTCAGGAGGCGCGATGAGGCAGTACGACGACCCCGTCGAGGTGCGACGAGGCGAGAGCGAGGGGCCCGAGCAGTTCCTGTGGCGGGGCCGGTTGTGGAAGGTCCGGGCGGTGCTGGCCCACTGGGTGGAGACCCGGCCGTGGTGGCAGGAGGCGGGATCGGGCGACCCGGTGGCCGAACGCGAGCTCTGGCGGGTGGAGGCGGCACGAGGTCGCGACCTGCTCGGTCTCGACGTGGCCGGGGTGTTCGACCTGTCCTTCGACTGGACCGACGGCTGCTGGCAGCTCGTCGGCTGCGCGGACTGAGGGGGCGAGATGACGTTCCACGACTCATCACCCCATCTCCTGCCGGCCACGACCCACTCCTACCTCGAGCGCTCGGCAGGCTCGCTGCACGAGGCGATCACGGCTCGTGACGTGCCGACCCGCTACGCCTGCGCCCATGTCTCGGCCCTGCGTGCCGCAGCAGCGCTGCTGGCAGCCCGGGCCCGGCCGGCCCCTCGGGGGCGTCGGCAGAAGAACGCCTGGGTGCTGCTGGCCGAGGTGGCTCCCGAGCTCACCGAGTGGGCCCGGTTCTTCGCCGCCGGTGCCACCAAGCGTGCAGCGGCCGAGGCCGGATCGAGCAGGGCCGTCAGCGAGCGTGAGGCGGACGACCTGGTCCGTGATGCCGACCGGTTCCTGGCCGTCGTCGAGCAGGCGTTGGGGCTGATGCCCCATGTCCCGGTGGATCGCAGCGGTGTCGCCTGACCCGTTCGTCCATCTCCACGTCGCCTCCGGCTACTCCATGCAGTACGGCGCCTCCCACCCGCACGTGCTGGTCGAGAAGGCGGTGGAGCACGAGATGGACGCGCTCGCCCTGACCGACCGTGACGGCACCTACGGCGCGGTGAAGTTCGTCCAGGCATGCCGCTCTGCCGGGATCAGGCCGCTGCTGGGAGTCGACCTCGCCGTGGAGCCGCTCACCGCGCGGCTGCGGGCCAGCACGTCCATGCCTCGCCGCACGCCCGTGCGCGGGGGAGCGGTCCGCGAGCTCCCCCTCGGCGAGGGCGGTGCGCCGCGGGTGACCCTGCTGGCGCAGGGTGGCGCGGGATGGGCCGCGGTGTGCCGGATGATCTCGGAGGCCCACCTCTCCGGTGAGCGGGGACGCCCGGTGGGCACCCTCGAGGCGATGGGGCCCCACCTGGCCTCAGGTGACGTCCTGGTCCTCCTCGGCCCCACCTCAGAGCTGGGAGCGCTGGTGACCCACCGTCGTGCCGACCTCGCCCACGAGGTGCTCGACCGGTGGCGGGAGGTGGTGCCCCCGGAGAACCTCGTCGTCGAGCTGGTCTCCCACCGGCTGGGCGCGACGACGCAGGGCTGGGGTCCCGGCACCTCGGCTCACGCGGCGCGGATGATGGGGCTGGCCCGGCAGGCCGGGGTGTCGACGGTGCTCACCAACGCCGTGCGCCATGCCGACCGTCTCGATGCGCCGGTCATCGACGTGCTCGACGCGGCGCGTCGCCGGGTGCCGCTCGGTTCGGCCCACCTGCGCCACGTCGGCCCGGGAGAGGCCCGGGGCAACGCCGAGGGGTTCCTCAAGTCCGGCAAGCTGATGCACGAGGTGGCCGAGGAGATCTGCCGGCTGGCCGGCCTGGCGGGCGACAGCACCTCCGAGGCGCGACGCCTGCTGGCCCGTACGCGGACGGTGGCCGAGCGATGCTTCCTCGACCCTCGCGCGGACCTGGGCCTCGGCGAGGTGCGCTTCCCCGAGTTCACCCAGGCGGGGACCGCTGCTGTCGACGCCGACCGGGCGTTGCGGTTGCGCTGCGAGGCGGCCATCGGGTGGCGCTACGGCCAGGCGCCGCGCCAGCGCATCTGGAAACGCCTCGACGACGAGCTCGAGACGATCAGGACACTGGGGTACGCCTCCTACTTCCTCACCGTCGCCGACGTCACCGACCTGATCGGGGAGATGGGCATCCGGCGCGCGGCCCGGGGATCGGGGGCCGGCAGCCTGGTCAACTACCTGCTCGGGGTCTCGGGGGTCGACCCCATCCGCCACGGACTGCTCATGGAGCGCTTCCTCTCGCCGCTGCGGAAGTCGTTGCCAGACATCGACATCGACGTCGAGTCGGCTCGACGGCTGGAGGTCTACGAGGCGATCCTCGACCGCTACGGCGCCGAGCGGTGCGTCTGCGTGTCCATGACGGAGACCTACCGCGTCCGCCACGCCGTCCGGGACGTGGGGGCAGCGCTGGGCATGCCGCCCGGTGAGATCGACGCCCTCGCCAAGGCGTTCCCCCACATCCGTGCCCGCGACGCCCGGCTGGCGCTGCGTGACCTCCCCGAGCTGCGGGGCGTGGGCCTGGTGGGCCGGGGTGGGGGAGAGCTCGACCGCTTCTTCGAGCTGGTCGAGGGGCTTGACGCCTTGCCCCGCCACATCGCGATGCACCCCTGCGGTGTGCTGCTCTCCGACGCGACCCTGCTCGACCGGACCCCCGTGGAGGCCTCCTACGCCGGCTACCCGATGAGCCAGTTCGACAAGGACGACGTCGAGGCCCTCGGCTTCCTCAAGCTCGACGTGCTCGGCATCCGCATGCAGTCGGCCATGGCCCACGCGGTGGGGGAGATCGCCCGGGTGGACGGCGTGGAGATCGACCTCGACGACGAGGCCCAGGTGCCCTTCGACGACTCCACGACCTACGACATGATCAGCGACGCCCGCACGCTGGGCGTCTTCCAGATCGAGTCGCCGGGGCAGCGTGAGCTGGTCGGCAAGTCCGGCATCGAGGACTTCGAGGAGATCATCACCGACATCTCCCTGTTCCGGCCGGGACCGGTCAAGAGCGACATGATCACCCCCTACCTCGAGGCCAAGCAGGGCTGGAAGCCGGTCCGCTACCTCCACGACGACCTCCGGCCGATCCTGGAGTCGACCCGGGGAGTGGTGGTCTTCCACGAGCAGGTCATCGAGATCATCGCGCAGTTCACCGGGGTCTCCTTCGCCGAGGCCGACGAGAAGCGGCGGGCCCTGGGCGACGTCGAGGGGATGGCCCGGACGCGAGGGTGGTTCTTCCCCCGCGCCCTGGGTCGTGGCTACGACCTGTCCCTGGTGGAGCAGGTGTGGAAGGTGTTGGAGGCCTTCGCCTCCTTCGGGTTCTGCAAGGCCCATGCCGCGGCGTTCGCCCTGCCCACCTACCAGTCCGCCTGGCTCAAGGCCCACTGGCCGGCGCACTTCCTGGCCGGCGTGCTCACCCACGACCCCGGCATGTACCCCAAGCGGTTGATCCTCGACGACGCACGCCAGTTCGGGGTGGGTGTGCTCGGCCTCGACGTCAACGCCAGCGCCGCCACCTATCTCGTCGAGCGCAGTGAGCACCACGCCGCCGGGCACGCCATCCGGCTCAGCCTCGCTGACGTCAAGGGCATCAGCGAGGCCGAGATCGACCGGATCGTCACCGCGCGCGAGACCCCGTACGCCTCCTTGTCCGACTTCTTCCACCGGGCCAGGGTCAGCCGGCCGGTCCTCGAGCGACTCGTGCTGGCCGGTGGTTTCGACTCGGTCTACGCCATCGGGGCGGGGGAGCACGAGGTGCATGCCCGAGACCGGGTCACTCGTCGTGACCTGTTGCTGCAGGTGGCCGACCTCGACCTGCACGCCCGGGCCCTCGACCGGGCCTCGCGGGCCCGGGGTCGGGGGGTGGCGGCGCGACGAGTCGTCCGTGCGGCGACCGAGCGGGCCGGTGACGCGACCGCCCGCAACAGCTCCGACCCGGTGAGCAGGAATGCCGCCGGGACGCTCGAGCAGCATCCCCTCGCGCCGCCAGGGGTCTGGGCCAGGGCCTCGGCACAGTCACGTTCATCGCTCCCGGTGCGACCCGCCGACTCGGTCCAGCTGACACTGCCGCTGGATGACGGGTCCACCGAGCGGCCCAGTGGCCTGCCGGAGATGACCCGCCATGAGCGCATGTGCGCCGAGCTCGAGATCCTGGGCCTCGACGTGAGCCAGCACGCCGTCGCTCCCTACGCCGGGTTCCTCGACGCGCTGGGCGTCACGCGCAGTCGCGACCTCATGGCACGACGCAGTCGTGCCCAGCTGCTGGTGGCCGGGGTCAAGGTCGCGACCCAGACGCCGCCTGTGCGCTCAGGTCGCCGGGTCGTCTTCCTGACCCTCGACGACAGCACCGGGCCGATCGACGTGACCTTCTTCGAGGACGCCCAGGCTCCCTACGCCCGCACGATCTTCGGCTCCTGGCTGCTGGTGGTGCGTGGCGAGCTGCGCCGTACGGGACCGCGCGGGGTGTCCCTGCTCGGCACGGGCGCCTGGGAGCTGCCCGCCCTCCACGCGCTCTGGCAGCAGGCGCCCACCACCGAGGCAGGCATGGCGGCCGTGCACGCCGAGATGGAGCGCAGTGATCGCACGGACACCGACGTGCCCTCCGGACGTCGGGTGCTGGTGCACAGCAGCGGCTTCCGGATGTCCCCGTACGCCGACATCCGCCCAGCCGGCGATCCCGGCAAGCACGCCTCGCGGACGTTGTGGCACCGCAGCCCCGGGAGCCCGGGATGAGCGGGTGGGACGCACTAGGGTTGGCGCCATGCCGGGTCATCCCTCTGCCAGCGAGCGTCGTCAGTCGGTCCGCACCGGGGTGGTGTGGGACGGGTTGCAGGGGGTGCTCGACGCCCCGGTTGCCTTCCAGGAGCGGCAGGCGCACATCATCGACATCGGCGGGGGCACCGGCGGGTTCGCGGTGCCGCTGGCCGAGCTGGGCCACCGGGTCCGCGTCATCGACCCCAGCCCCGACGCGCTCGCCTCTCTCGATCGCCGAGCCGCCGAGCGTGGGGTGGGCGACCGCGTCACCGGCCAGCAGGGAGACCTGTCCGACCTGTCCGAGGTGGTCGAGGCCGACAGCGCCGACCTCGTGCTGTGCCACGGGGTCCTCGAGGTGGTCGATGACCCCGCTGCTGCTCTGCAGCAGATCTCCTCGGTGCTGCGGTCGGGGGGCCACCTCAGCCTGTTGGTCGCCCAGCGCCACGCCGCAGTCGTGGCACGGGCGATGGCGGGGCACTTCCAGGCCGCCCGCGAGCTGCTCGACGGCGACGCCCAGGCCTCCGGTCGTGGCCACCGGTTCACCCAGCAGGAGGTGTCCGGCCTGCTCGCCGACGCTGGCTTCGAGGTCACCCTGGTCCAGGCGGTGCGGGTCTTCGCTGACCTCGTTCCGGGCAGCCTCCTCGACCTGGAGCCGGGAGCGGCCGCCTCGTTGGTCGAGCTCGAACGGGCCGTGGCGTCCCGTCCCGAGTACCTCCCCCTGGCGACCCAGCTCCACGTGCTCGCGCGCGCCTGAGGCACTCCCGCGGGAGGCGTCGTGGTGACGCCCGACCGGACCGCGTACGACCACATCCGTACGCCCATCCTGCACGTGGACATGGATGCCTTCTACGCCTCCGTCGCCACCCGGGACCGTCCCGAGCTCGCCGGACGACCGGTCGTCGTCGGCGGCGGCAGCCGTGGGGTGGTCCTGGCGGCCAACTACGTGGCGCGCCAGTTCGGCCTCCGCTCGGCCATGCCGATGACCCGGGTCCGGCGACTGTGCCCCGACGTCGTGGTGCTGGCGCCCGACTTCGAGTCCTTCACGAGCGTGTCGCGATCGGTGATGGAGGTGTTTCGCGCGGTCACCCCGGTGGTGGAGGCGATCTCGCTCGACGAGGCGTTCCTCGACGTGCGTGGTTCTGCACGTCGGCTCGGGGGCCCCGCGGAGATCGCGGAGTGGCTGCGCTCGACGATCCACGACGAGCAGGCCATCAGCTGCTCGGTCGGTGCCGCCCGGACGGTGTCGGTCGCCAAGCTCGCCAGCAGGAGGGCGAAGCCCGACGGAGTGCTGGTGGTCGATCCCGCCGAGGTCACGTCGTTCCTGCACCCGCTCGACGTCGGTGAGCTGTGGGGAGTGGGGGAGAAGACGCGAGCCCAGCTCCACCGGCTGGGTCTGATGAGCGTCGGGGATCTCGCCCACACCCCGGTGGAGACCTTGCGCCGTGCGTTGGGCCCCCACCTCGGCCAGCACCTGCACGACCTGGCCTGGGGCCATGACCGCGAGGAGCTGGCGGTCCGGGCCGGCCCGCACGAGCCCGAGCGGTCCATGGGAGCCGACGAGACCTTCGGGCGTGACACCGACGACCGGGAGGTGATCGTGCGCGAGCTGATGCGGCTGTCGGCGAAGGTGGCGGCTCGCATGCGCGCGGCCTCCGTGGTCGGGCGGACGATCACGATCCGGATCCGTTTCGCGGACTTCACGACCATCACCCGTTCCCGCACCCTGCCCGAGGCCACCGATGTCACGGTCGAGATCCACCGAGCCGCCATCAGGCTCTACGACGCACTCGGCCTGCAACGGGCCCGGCTGCGTCTGGTGGGGGTGCGCGTCGAGGGCCTGGTGCCGAGGGCTGGAGCCCAGCGACAGCTCGTCCTCGGTGAGCGCGAGCACGGGTGGCCCGAGGCCGATCGCGCCGTCGACCGGGCCACGCGGCGGTTCGGCAGCGCCGCCGTGCGTCCGGGAAGCCTCATCGGGGGTCGCTGACACCCCAGGGGAGGAGAGAGACGACGTCATTTTCCGTGGACGCCTACCCTTCGCCTCAGGGCGTGCCTAGACTTGTGTCACCCACTGGTCACGCCGTGGAGGAGGAAAAGGTGCCGCTGTCGGAGGAAGAGCTGCGACTGCTCGAGCAGATGGAGCGCGCCCTCGTCGAGGAGGACCCCAAGCTGGCCTCCACGCTCAGGGGCACCTCGTTCCATCGTGCTGCGCGCCGGCGCGCGATCCTCGGCGGGGCCGTCATCCTCGTGGGCGTCGCCCTGCTCGTCGCCGCCGTGCTGCTGAGCCAGCCCATCCTGGGCGTGGTCGGCTTCGTGGTCATGCTCGGTGGGGCCGTCCTGGCCGTGGGCAGCCAGCGTGGCGGCAGCCAGGGTGCGTCGACCGGTTCGGTGCGCAGCTCTGGTCGCGCCGGCCTCGGTGTCGTGGACGGCGGGCGCAGCCACCGTCCCCGTCGCCCGCGCGGCTCGGCCCCCTTCATGCAGCGCATGGAAGAGCGCTGGCGTCGTCGCCGCGAACGCGGTTTCTGACGCTGGCCCGTGTCGACGGCGGGTGCCGCCGTCCTCACCCCACCAGGTGGTCCTCGCGCCGTTGCGCGTCGACCGGGTCGCTCCCGGCCGGTCCTTGCGTCCGTACGGCCGGACGACCCACGCCCGTGACCGAGAGCGGTAGCCAGGTGGCTCGCCGTCGCGCGCCCGGGGACACTCCTGCCACCAGCGCCTGCTCGACCAGGTCGAGGTCCTCGCGCCACGTCTCGTCGTTGCCGTCCGGCTCATCGAGGGAGTAACGGCGACGCTCGAGCGCCCGCACCAGGCGGTCCAGGGCGGCGGCGGCCTC
>JAJPEO010000347.1 GCA_021166815.1 Nocardioides sp. | reverse complement strand
ACGGTGGGCGGGGGAGTGGGGAGCGTCGCCGACGTCGACCGGCTGCTGCGTGCGGGGGCCGACAAGGTGAGCGTCAACACCGCAGCGATCACGCGCCCCGACCTGGTGGCCGAGATCGCCGACCGGTTCGGCAGCCAGGTGCTGGTGCTCAGCGTCGACGCGCGCCGGGCCGAGGGCACGGACTCGGGCTTCGAGGTCACGAC
Source organism: Nocardioides sp. (assembly GCA_021166815.1). Classification (GTDB taxonomy): domain Bacteria; phylum Actinomycetota; class Actinomycetes; order Propionibacteriales; family Nocardioidaceae; genus Nocardioides. The sequence continues at coordinate 4,675 of JAJPEO010000347.1, read as the reverse complement.
CCACGGGGGTCGCACCTCCACCGGCATCGACGCCGTCGCGTGGGCGGCCCGGTCGGCCGAGCTGGGCGCGGGTGAGATCCTGCTGAACTCCATGGACGCCGACGGCACCAAGCAGGGCTTCGACCTCGAGCTGATCCGGCAGGTCCGCGCTGCGGTCAGCATCCCCGTGATCGCCAGCGGCGGCGCGGGTGCCGTGGAGCACTTCCCGCCGGCAGTGGAGGCGGGCGCGGACGCGGTGCTCGCCGCGAGCGTCTTCCACTTCGGCACGCTGCGCATCAGTGACGTGAAGCACGGTCTGAGCAGCGCCGGCTACCCGGTTCGCTGAGCCTAGACTCCCTCCCATGAAGCTGACCCGACTCGCCGCCGTCGCACTTCTCGCCACCGCCGTCGCCGCCTGCGCGCCCGCGGACGAGAAGGAGGAGGCCAAGGACCCGGCCTCGCCGACGGCCCAGGAGTGCACGCCCGACACGATGGAGACCGTCACCGACGGCACCCTCACGATCGCGACCGACGACCCGGCCTACGAGCCGTGGTTCGTCGACAACGACCCCACCAGCGGGGAGGGCTACGAGTCGGCTGTCGCGTACGCCGTCGCCGAGGAGCTCGGCTACACCGAGGACCAGGTCACCTGGGTCAAGGTGCCCTTCAACAAGGTCGTCCAGCCCGGCCCCAAGGATTTCGACTTCGACATCAACCAGGTGTCGATCACCGAGGCGCGCAGGAACGCCGTCGACTTCTCCTCCGGCTACTACGACGTGCGCCAGACCGTCATCACGACCAAGGACTCCTCCATCGCGGGCGTCACCTCGCTGGCCGAGCTGGCCGACGCCAAGCTGGGCGCCCAGGTCGGCACGACCAGCTACGACGCCATCACCGGGCAGATCCAGCCGTCGAAGGACCCCGCCGTCTACGACACCAACGACCAGGCGGTCCAGGCCCTCAAGAACGGCCAGATCGACGGCATCGTGGTCGACCTGCCCACGGCCTACTTCATGACCGCGGTCCAGCTCGACAACGGCGTGATCGTGGGCCAGCTCCCGCTGCCGGAGGGCGAGGTCGAGCAGTTCGGTGCCGTGCTGGCCAAGGGCAGCCCGATCACCGACTGCGTCAGCCAGGCCGTCGACGCGCTGCGCGAGGACGGCACCCTGGACCAGATCGGCCAGGAGTGGCTCGCCCAGCAGGGAGCGCCCGAGCTCTCCTGAGCTCCCGCGACTCGATGGAGCAGACCACCGACTGGCAGCCGTCGGACGTCCAGCGTGAGCGGGACGTCTGGCGGCGCCGTCGCACGCTGCGCAGCGCGGCCATCGCTGCGCTGAGCACCACCCTCCTGGTGGGCACGCTCGCGTTCGCGGTCGTGTCCTCCCCGGGGTGGGAGCGGGTCCAGGCAACCTACTTCCACTGGCCCAAGGCGGTCGACGCCTTCCCCGCGGTGGTCGAGGGGCTGTGGCTCAACATCCGCGTGATGCTGGTGTGCGCGGTGCTGATCGTCGCCCTGAGCCTGACCATCGCCGTGATGCGCACGCTGCGCGGCCCGGTCGCGTTCCCGCTCCGGATGATCGGGACCGCGTACGTCGACATCTTCCGTGGCCTGCCGCTGCTGCTCGTGCTCTTCCTGCTCGGGTTTGGCGGGCCGGCGCTCAACCTCACCGGGCTGCCGACGTCGGCGCTGTTCTGGGGGTGCGCGGCGCTGGTGCTGTCCTACTCCGCGTACGTCGCCGAGGTCTTCCGGGCCGGCATCGAGTCGATCCACCCCAGCCAGCGCCTCGCCGGGCGCTCGCTCGGCCTGACGTACTCCCAGACCCTGCGCCACGTGGTGCTGCCGCAGGCGTGGCGCCGGGTCCTCCCGCCGCTGATGAACGACCTGGTGTCGCTGCAGAAGGACTCGGGCCTGATTGCCGTCCTGGGCGTGGTCGACGCGATCCGCGCGGCGCAGATCGAGACGGCCCGGGACTTCAACTACACCCCGTACGTCGTCGCGGGCTTCCTCTTCATCTGCCTCACCATCCCGATGGCCCGGCTGACCGACTGGTATGCCAAGAAGCAGGGGTTCCACGGGGCGGGAGGGATGCTGTGAGCGACGGAGTCGAGCGAGGCACGAGCGAGCGACCGAGCTCACCGGAGGGCGCTGTGAACGAGCCGTTGCTGCACATGGCGGGGGTCCGCAAGGCGTTCGGGTCGCACGTGGTGCTCCGGTCCGTGGACCTCGAGATCGAGCCCGGCCAGTGCGTCGTGCTGATCGGCGCGTCCGGGTCGGGCAAGTCGACGCTGCTGAGGTGCGTCAACCTCCTGGAGCAGGTCGACGACGGGGTCATCACCTTCGACGGTCGAGACATCACCGATCCGCGGGTCGACGGAGACGAGGTGCGCTCGCGCATGGGCATGGTGTTCCAGTCCTACAACCTCTTCCCCCACCTCGACGTGCTCGGCAACGTCACGCTGGCGCTGCTCAAGGTGCACGGCGTCGCCCGCGAGGAGGCGCGTGAGCGTGGGCTGGCGATGCTCGACCGGGTGGGCCTGGCGGCGAAGTCCGCCGCGCGGCCCGACGACCTGTCCGGCGGTCAGCAGCAGCGGGTGGCGATCGCCCGGGCGCTGGTGGCCAACCCGCGCCTGATGCTGCTCGACGAGGTCACCTCGGCGCTCGATCCCGAGCTGGTCGGCGAGGTGCTGGACCTGCTGACCGACCTCAAGCGCGACGGCGTCACGATGCTGCTCAACACCCACGAGATGGGTTTCGCCCGTGACGTGGCCGACCAGGTGTGCTTCCTCCACGACGGCACGATCCACGAGTCGGGGATGCCCGAGCAGGTGCTCGGGGATCCGCGGAAGGACCGTACGCGAGCGTTCCTGTCGCGCATCCGTGCGTGAGCGGGAGATGATTCGCCGATAGTTGGCGTCGGCAACTAACCTGCCGGGGTGATGCACAGAGCACGGCTGACGGGGGCGACGACCCGCGACGGCTTCGCGGTCCTGTGGGTGAGCGTGCGGCGTGAGCCCGTGGTCTTCGCCGTGGCGACGCTGGGAGCGGTGCTCTTCGGCGTCCTGACCGTCGCCGACGCCTGGGTGCTCGGGTGGTCCACCGAGCACGTGCTGGTCCCGGCGTTCCGGGACAAGACGATCGGCACGGACCTGCTGGTGTGGGTCTTCGCCCTGTTCCTCGCGGTGGCGCTCCTGCGCGCCGCCGGCATCGTCGCGCGCCGCCTGGGCGCGGGGATCATGTACTACCGGATGCAGTCGCACACGCGACGGGCGGTGACGCGCCAGTACCTCGCCCTGCCGATGGAGTGGCACCAGCGGCACCCGACCGGGCAGCTGCTGTCCAACGCCTACTCCGACGTCGAGGCGGCCTGGAGCCCCATCCAGCCGTTCCCGATGGCGCTCGGCACGATCGTGATGATGGTCGTGGCGATCGTGCAGATGTTCGTCGCCGACGTGGTGATGGCCATGGTGGGCCTGCTGGTGTTCCCCGCCGTCGTGGTGGCCAACCTGGCCTACCAGCGACTCGCGTCCCCGCTGATGACCCGGGCCCAGGCGCTGCGCGCGGACGTGAGCGAGATCGCCCACGAGTCCTTCGACGGCGCCATGGTCGTCAAGACCCTGGGCCGGGAGGGGGAGGAGACTGCCCGCTTCAAGGCGATGGTCGACGAGCTGCGCGACGTCAACGTCCGCGCCGGTCGCATCCGGGCCGCCTTCGACCCCACCCTCGCGAGCCTGCCCAACATCGGCGTCCTGGTCGTGCTCGCCGTGGGCGTCGCCCGTGTGCTCGACGGGACCACCGACACCGGCGACGTCATCACCGTGGCGTACCTCCTCACCATCGTCTCGTTCCCGATCCGGGCGATCGGCTGGTTGCTGGGTGAGTTCCCCCGGTCGGTGGTCGGCTACACCCGGGCGCAGTCGGTGGTGGACGCGACCGGAGTGATGCCGTACGGCACCTCCGACCTCCCGCCCTCGTCGCGGGGGATCGAGCTGGCGCTGGACGAGGTGCACTACGCCTACGACCCGGGCACCCCGCTGCTGCAGGGCGTGAGCTTCACCGTGCGGCCCGGGGAGACGGTCGCGGTGGTCGGGCCCACGGCATCGGGCAAGAGCACCCTGACCAACCTCATGGTGCGCATGGTCGACCCCGACTCCGGTGCCGTGAGGGTCGACGGCATCGACCTGCGCGACCTGGCCCACGGCGCCCTGGCGACGGGCGTCTCGCTGGTCCCGCAGACCGCGTTCCTCTTCGACGACACCGTCCGCGGCAACGTCACCCTGGGCGCCGACGTCAGCGACGAGGACGTCTGGGCGGCACTGCGCGTGGCCCAGGCCGACGGCTTCGTCTCGGCACTCCCGGACGGCCTCGACACGCAGCTCGGCGAACGCGGCACCTCGCTCTCCGGCGGCCAGCGCCAGCGGCTCTCGCTCGCCCGTGCCCTCGTACGCCGTCCGCGCCTGCTGATCCTCGACGACGCGACCTCGGCGGTCGACCCCGAGGTGGAGGCGCGGATCCTCGCCTCCCTGCGCGACGACGTCTCCGGCGCGGCCGCGTCGCTGGTCGTCATCGCCTACCGCAAGGCCACGATCTCCCTGGCCGACCGGGTCGTCCACCTCGACGGTGGCCGCATCGTGGGGGAGGGCACCCACGCCCAGCTGTTGGCCACCAGTCCCGCCTACGCCCGGCTCGTGAACGCCT
>JAJPEO010000330.1 GCA_021166815.1 Nocardioides sp. | reverse complement strand
GCACCGCGGTCGCTGCCGGCGCCGCGGCGTTCTTCATCGGCCTCGTGGCGTACGCCGTCGCCGGCCGGGTCCGCGTCCCTCCGCTCGTGGTGGCGGTGCCCGCGATCGTGCCCTTCCTGCCCGGCCTGTCGATCTACCGCGGGCTGTCCCTGCTTGCGGAGGGCGGTTTGTCGACCTCCCAGGGACTGCTGGCCCTGATCACCGCGATCTCGGTGGCGATCGCGCTGGCCTCGGGGGTGATCCTCGGGGAGTACGTCGCCCAGCCGGTCAAGCGCGAGGCCCGGCGGCTCGAGGACCGGCTGGCCGGGCCGCGACTGGTCGGCCCGTTCCGGGCCCTCACCCGCGCCGAGCGGCGAGCCCTCAAGCGCGAGGAGAGCTGACCGGGAGCTGCGGCACCAGGTCCAGCCAGGGCTGGTGCGCGCCGTCGAAGGGCGGGGTGCGGTCCCGTGCCGCGGCCAGGACGGCGTCGGCGCTGTTCCGGGCAGCGGTGACCACCTCAGGTGGATAGCCGAACAGCGTGGTGTGCTCGGCGAACTCGTCCTCGTCGTCCACGAAGACCTCGCCCCAGGGAGCCTTGGCGTTCTGGGGCGCGAGGGGGCTGGCCACCGGCGGCGTCGGGGCCATCCGGATCACGTCGAGGTCGAGGTCGGTGGAGGTGAGGAGGTCGCCGCGCCACACCGCCGGAGTGGCCATGTCGACGTACAGGTCGCACCAGATGCCGGGTGCGTGGAAGGTGGCGAGGAACCAGCCGTCGTGCGGCACCAGCGTCACGCAGTCCACCTCGGAGTCGAAGGCGAACCCCGGTCGCGCGTTGTGGGTGCCGGCGGGGAAGCCGATCCAGCGGCCGTGGTCGTCCTCGCCGAGGTAGGTGCCCTCGAAGCGCCAGTGCGGGCGGTCGCCCCACTTCGACATGTGGCAGCGGACTGGGGTGAACGGGTCCATGCCCCCATTCCTACCGCCAGGCGGGGGTTCGTGACCGGTCAGGGCATCATCCGGCGGTAGACCCCGGCGACGACGTCCTGGTAGCGCGCGCCGCTGAGGCGCGCGAAGTGGTGGAGCAGGTGGGCGTCGCGGCCGACGAGCACGCGGGCCTGGCCCGACAGGGCTCCGTCGAGGATCACCTGGGCCGCCTTCTCCGCGGTGGTGCGGGCGAGCCTCTCCTCGAAACGGGTGTCGATCGCCTCGGCGTCGACGCCGGGGGCCTTGCGGCCGTGGCGGGAGATGCCGGTGCGCACGCCGCCGGGGTGCACGCACGTGACGGTGACGGGGTGCCGCTCGAGGAGCATCTCCTCGCGCACCGCCTCGGTGAAGCCGCGTACGGCGTACTTGGTGGCGTTGTAGAGCGACTGCCCCGGGACCGACAGCAGCCCGAAGAGGGACGAGATGTTGACCAGGGCGCCGTTGCCCGAGGCGATGAGGTGGGGCAGGAACTCCTTGGTGCCGGTGATGACGCCGCCGAGGTTGACCCCGAGGATCCAGTCGATGTCGTCGTAGCCCAGGTCGAGCGCGGCACCGGTGAGCGTCACGCCGGCGTTGTTGACGACCATCTCGACGCGGCCGTGCTCGGCCACCACGTCGGCGGCCCAGGCCTGCATCGCCGCCCGGTCGGACACGTCGAGGACGGAGGACGAGACGGTCGCGCCCGCGTCCCGCACACCCTGGACCGTCTCGGCCAGGCCCGCCTCGTCCCAGTCGGAGAGTGCGAGCAGGCCGCCGCCCCGGGCGACGCGCAGGGCCAGCTCGCGGCCGATGCCCGATCCGGCGCCGGTGATGACGACCACCTTGTCCTCGACGGTGCGCAGTGGCATGGGTCCTCCTGGATCGGGGGGGGGCGACGGCCTCAGCCGGCGACGAGGTCGTAGGCCGTGGGGTCCCACCGGGCGAGCTCGCGCCGGAAGGCGAAGGTGCTGCGCGGCCAGACGACGGTGTTGCGGCCGTGGGCGTCGAGGTACCAGCTCGAGCAGCCGCCGGTGTTCCACACCGATTTCGCCAGGCGCCGCTGCAGGTCGTCGTTCCACGCGTCCTGGGCGTCCTGCCTGGGCTCGACCGCGGCGTAGCGGTGGGCGCGCATCGTGCGGATCGCGTCCACGACGTACGCCAGCTGGCTCTCGATCATGAACACCATCGAGGAGTGGCCCAGCGTGGTGTTGGCGCCGACGAGCTGGAAGAGGTTGGGGAAGCCGCGCGTGGTCGTGCCCTTGTACGAGGCCATGCCCTCCTTGCGCCACAGGTCGCCGAGGTTGACCCCGTCGCGGCCGGTGATGTGGTCGGCGATCGGCTGCTCGGTGGTCTGGAAGCCGGTCGCGACGACGATGACGTCGACCTCGCGCTCGGTCCGGGCGCCGGTGGCGTCGGCGGTGACGATGCCCGTCGGTGTGATCGCGGAGATGCGGTCGGTGACCAGGTCGACGTTGGGCGAGGCGAGGGCGGGGTAGTAGGTGCTCGAGATCAGCACCCTCTTGCAGCCGAGCTGGAACGTCGGGGTGACCTTGCGCAGCAGGTCGGGGTCCTTGATGGCCTTCTCGCGGTTGAGCTTCGCCATCTGCACCGCGGGCCACGCCAGCCGGGGCTGCTTCGCGAACGCGGGGACGTAGAGCTCGCGTCCCCAGTAGATGCCGGTGCGGTAGGCCCTGCCCAGCCCCGGCAGGCGCCGCAGCGCGGTGCGCTCGAGGCGAGAGTAGGTGCGGTCGTTGCGGGGGATGACGTAGGGGGCGGTGCGCTGGTGGACGTCGAGGCGCCCGGCGACCTTCTGCAGCTCCGGGATGATCTGGATCGCCGAGGCGCCCGTGCCGATCACGGCGACGCGCTTGCCGGTGAGGTCGACCGAGTGCTCCCAACGGGCGCTGTGGAAGATCGCGCCGCCGAAGGAGTCGATGCCGTCGATGTCGGGCAACCGCGGCTCCGACAGCCCGCCGGAGCCGGTGATCAGGGTCCGCGCGGAGACGTCGTACGCCACACCGGCGCGGCTCAGCCGGACCCGCCACCGCAGGGCGTCCTCGTCCCAGGCGGCCGACTCCATGCGGGTGCCGAAGCGGAAGCGGTCGAGGATGCCGGCCTCGCGGGCGACCCTCTGGATGTAGGCCTCGATCTCGGGCTGCGGGGAGAAGGACATCGACCACTCGCGGTGGGGCGCGAAGGAGAAGGAGTAGAGCTGGCTCGGCACGTCGCAGGCGGCGCCGGGGTAGGTGTTGGCGCGCCAGGTGCCGCCGACGTCGTCGTCCTTCTCCACGACCAGCCAGTCGCGCTCGCCGGCCTCGTCGAGCTTGATGGCGGCACCGATGCCACCGAACCCGGCGCCGACGACGAGGTGGTCCACCTCGGCGGGAATGACGGGCAGCGGGGACGGGCTCGACACCATGGCCCGCACTGTAAAGCACTGTCACAGTTGTTGCGACGACAAATTATGGTGGAGGGATGCCCGCCCACGCCTCCGTCGCGCTCACCGTCGACGTCGCCGCCCTCACCCTGCACCTGGGGGAGCTCCAGGCGCTGATGGTCACGCGCCGCAACGAGCCGTTCCGGGGGCGGCTGGCGCTGCCCGGCGGCTTCGTCGACGAGGACGAGGACCTCGTCGACGCGGCCCTGCGCGAGCTCGGCGAGGAGACCGGGCTGGCCGGCGTGAGCGTGGAGCAGCTGCGCACCTACGGCGCCCCCGGGCGCGACCCCCGGGGCCGCGTGGTGAGCGTCGCCCACGTCGCCGTCCTGCCCGAGCCGCTGGCCGTCGAGGGCCGCGACGACGCCGTTGACGCCGGGTGGCACGCCGTCGACCGGCTGCTGGCCCGGCCCGACCGGCTGGCCTTCGACCACGCCAAGATCCTCGCCGACGCCGTCGAGCGGGTGCGGGCGCGCCTGGAGTACACCTCGTTGGCGACCTTCTTCGTCGGGGAGACCTTCTCGCTGAGCGAGCTCCGCGGGGTCTACGAGGCCGTGTGGGGGTGCCAGATCGACCCCGGCAACTTCACCCGCAAGGTCAAGCAGACCGAGGACCTGGTCGTGCCCACGGGGGAGAGCCGGCTGTCCCCGACCGGCAAGGGCCGACCGGCAGCGCTCTACCGCGCGGCCCGCGACGAGGTCCACGACCTCAACTTCCCCATCACGCGCGGCTGAGGCTGCTCGACCGGGAAGGGTCCCTCGGCCCTCGCGCTCCGGTGGGGGCGGGCGCACACTGGCTGCATGCACGACCGGGGGCAGATCCTCGAGCTGAGCGTCGCCGAGTGCCGCGACCTGCTCGGCACCGACGTCGTGGGTCGCGTCGCCTTCGTGACTCCGTTCGGGCCGCGGATCGTGCCGGTCAACTTCGCCCTCGTGGGCGACGCGCTGGAGTTCCGTACGACCCCCGACGCCGAGCTCGCCGTCTACGGTCCCGGCACGGAGGTGGCCTTCGAGGTCGACCACCTCGACGGTGAGCGGCTGCGGGGCTGGAGCGTGGTCGCCCACGGCGTGTGCGAGCGGGTGGCGAGCCCGCGGTCGCAGGTCCCCGCCCAGGGAGGTGCGGATCCCCACCCGTGGGCCGGCGGGGAACGGCGGGTCCTCCTGCGCCTGGCGTGGCGCGAGCTCACCGGGCGCCGGGTGGGCGGCACGCACTGGCCGCACCCCGTGGTCAGTGGGCGGGGGCGCTCGTACTGACCGGGCCGAGCCGGACCGCCACCGTCGTGTCCCCGGGCCCGCTGCGCAGGGTGACGGTGCCGCCGTGGGCCGCGACGATGGCGTGGACGAGCGAGAGCCCGAGCCCCGCACCGCCGCCCTCGCGGGTGCGGGCGGTGTCGCCCCGGACGAACCGCTCGAAGGCCCTGTCGGCGACGTCCGGCGCGAAGCCCGGCCCGTCGTCGTGCACGTCGAACCCGTCCGGGCGACCGGTGACGGTCACCTCGGTGCCGGCCGGCGTGTGGCGTCGGGCGTTGGCCAGCAGGTTGGTGACCACCTGGTGCAGCCGCGCCGCGTCACCGGTCACCGTGAGGGGTTCCTCGGGGAGCACGACGCGCCACTGCCGCGACGGGTCGACGACGCGGGCGTCGTTGACAGCCTCGAGCAGGAGCAGCGACAGGTCGACCGGCTCGGCCGCCAGCGGGCGGCCCGCGTCCAACCGGGCGAGGAGCAGCAGGTCCTCGACCAGGCCGGTCATGCGCACGGCCTCGTCCTCGACCTTGTCCAGCGCGGTCGGCGCGGTCTCGGGCCGTGTCCGCGCCAGCTCCGTGTAGCCGGTGATCGTGGCGAGTGGCGTACGCAGCTCGTGGGAGGCGTCGGCCACGAACTGGCGCACCTGCTGCTCGCTGCGCTGGCGGGCCGTCAGCGACTCCTCGACGTGGTCGAGCATCCGGTTGAGCGCGCCGGCCACCCGGCCGACCTCGGTGTGCTCGTCGACGAGGTCGTCGGGGACACGCTCGGCGAGGTCGATGTCGCCGGACGCGAGGGGGAGTGCGGTGACGGACTGCGCGGTCGCCGCCACGGTCCTCAGCGGCGTGAGCTGGCGCCGCACGATCCACAGCCCTGCCGCGCCGGCGGCGGCGATGCCGAGCAGCCCGGCCAGCAGCTCGAGCTGGACCAGCTGCCCGAGGGTGCGGTCGACCTCGCTCGTGGGCAGGCCGGCGACCTCCATCGCCCCGCCGGGGCGCTGCCGGGTGGCGAGGCGGTAGGTCCCGAGGTCCGGCACCTCGGCCTCGGGGGCCCCGCGCAGGGCGGCCTCCGCGAGCGCCGCGCCCTGGGGGCCGGTCAGCGACCTCGCGCTGGCCCAGCTCTGCCGGTCCTGCTCGACGAGCACCACGCCCGAGGCGGTGCCGTCGGAGTCGACCGTGGCGAGGAGGGTGCCGAACCGCTGGTCCATCATCCCCATACGCGGCATCCCGCGGTCGGGCACCTGGCCCATCATCGGCCCGCGCCCGAGCAGCATCCGGACGTCGGAGTCGAGCCGGTCGTGGAGGTGGGCGCGCATGGCCAGCGTCGTGCCGACGGCGATCAGCACGGTGGCCAGCGTGACGAGCGCGACCACGACCGCGACGAGGCGGGCGGTGAGGGTTCTCATGACGCCGGCTTCAGGACGTAGCCCGCGCCGCGCACGGTGTGGATCATCGGCTCGCGCCCGGCGTCGACCTTCTTGCGGAGGTAGGAGATGTAGAGCTCCACGACGTTGGCCTGGCCGCCGAAGTCGTAGTGCCACACCCGGTCGAGGATCTGGGCCTTGCTCAGCACCCGCCGCGGGTTGCGCATCAGGTAGCGCAGCAGCTCGAACTCGGTGGCGGTCAGCGCGATCTCGTCGCCGGCGCGCCTCACCTCGTGGCTGTCCTCGTCGAGCACGAGGTCACCCACGGTCAGCACGTGGCGGTCCTCGGTGGCCGCGGCCGTGCCTGCGCGCCTCAGCAGCGCCCGCAGGCGGGCGACGACCTCCTCCAGGGAGAACGGCTTGGTCACGTAGTCGTCGCCTCCGGCCGTCAGCCCGGCCACCCGGTCCTCCACGGCGTCGCGGGCGGTGAGGAACAGCACCGGCACGTCGTTGCCGTCGGCACGGACCCGCCGCAGCACCTCGAGCCCGTCGAGGTCGGGCAGCATGATGTCGAGCACCACGGCATCGGGGCGGAAGGCCCGTACGCCCTCCACCGCGCCCGTGCCGGTGTGCGCCACCTGCACGTCCCAGCCCTCGTAGCGCAGCGCCATCGACAGCAGCTCGGCGATGTTGACCTCGTCGTCGACGACGAGGATCCGCACGGGCGAGCCGTCGGCGCGCGTGACCTGCATGCCCCCACTGTGCCGGAGGACGCTGTGGGTTTGCTGTGCGACCTGCGATGCGTACGCCATCCACTGCTGGCCCACAGGTCACGCACAGGTCGGCGAGCCACGGTGGAGGCATGAACGAGAACGTGAACCCCGACGACGAGACCGCACCCGTCGCCCCGCAGCCCTACGCCGCGGAGCAGCCCCCGAAGCGGGGTTGGCGCGACCGCTTCCGTACGTCCACCCCGGGTGAGTCCCGCGGCATCGGCACGGGCGCCCTGGTCGCCTCCACCGTCGCGGCCCTGCTCATCGGTGGCCTGGGCGGCGTGCTGGTCGGGCAGGAGACCGCCGAGCCGGACTGGGACGACGGAGGCTGGGGCGGCCGGATGATGCAGCAGGGCCAGACGTGGCAGGGCGGCCCCATGATGCAGCGCCGACAGGGCGGTCAGGGCTACCAGATGGGTCCCCAGGGCCAGTACGGGCCCGGCGGCGGGTTCATGGACCCCGACGACTGCCCGTTCCTGGACCAGGACGAGTGAGCGCCGGCCCACCACGGCGGGCGTGAGGCGGCCGCGTGGGCCACAATGGCCCGCGTTGTGAAGATCTCCTACCCACCCGAGCTGCCGGTCTCCGCACGCCGCGAGGACATCGCGGCGGCCATCCGCGACCACCAGGTCGTGATCGTGGCCGGTGAGACCGGGTCGGGCAAGACCACCCAGCTGCCGAAGATCTGCCTGGAGCTGGGTCGCGGCCGGGCTGGTCGCGAGGGCAAGCTGATCGGTCACACCCAGCCCCGGCGGATCGCCGCGCGGTCGGTGGCCGAGCGCATCGCCGAGGAGCTGGGCACCGAGCTGGGCGACGTCGTGGGCTACCAGGTGCGGTTCACCGACCGCACCTCGCGCGCGAGCCGGGTCAAGCTGATGACCGACGGCATCCTGCTCGCGGAGCTGCAGCGGGACCGCGAGCTGCGCAAGTACGACACGATCATCATCGACGAGGCCCACGAGCGCTCGCTCAACATCGACTTCCTGCTCGGCTACCTCAAGCGGCTGCTGCCCAAGCGGCCCGACCTCAAGCTGATCATCACCTCGGCCACGATCGACGTCGAGCGCTTCGCCGAGCACTTCCGTGCGCCGGTGGTCGAGGTCTCCGGCCGGACCTACCCGGTGGAGATCCGCTACCGGCCCCTGCTCGAGCTGCCCGACGACGACGAGGGCGAGGCGGTCCAGCGCGACCAGACCGAGGCGATCATCGACGCCGTGCGCGAGCTGTCGGCCGAGGGACCCGGCGACGTGCTGGTGTTCCTGCCGGGCGAGCGGGAGATCCGCGACACCGCCGAGGCGATGGCTGCGCTGGGCAGCGACCGGCTGGAGGTCGTACCGCTCTACTCGCGGCTGTCGGCCGCCGACCAGCACAAGGTCTTCAGCAGCCATCCGTCCACCGTGCGTCGCGTCGTGCTCGCGACCAACGTCGCGGAGACGTCGCTGACCGTGCCGGGCATCAGGTACGTCGTCGACACCGGCGTGGCCCGCATCAGCCGCTACTCGCTGCGCACCAAGGTGCAGCGCCTGCCGATCGAGCCGATCAGCCAGGCGTCGGCCAACCAGCGCTCGGGGCGCTGCGGCCGCGTCGCGGAGGGCATCGCGATCCGGCTCTACAGCGAGGAGGACTTCGAGGGACGCCCGGAGTTCACCGACCCCGAGATCCTGCGGACCAACCTTGCCAGCGTCATCCTCCAGATGGCCTCGCTGCGGCTGGGCGACATCGACCGGTTCCCCTTCGTCGAGCCGCCGGACCGGCGCAACGTCAGGGCCGGCCTGGACCTGCTCGAGGAGCTGGGCGCGCTGGACTCGGCGCCCGAGCGGAGGGGCCCGCGGCTCACGAGGGTCGGGCGCAGCCTGGCGCGACTGCCGATCGACCCGCGCCTGGGCCGGATGATCCTCGAGGCCGAACGGCTCGGCTGCCTGCGCGACGTGCTCGTCATCGCTGCGGCGCTCTCGATCCAGGACCCGCGCGAGCGCCCGGAGGAGCAGCGCGCCCAGGCCGACCAGCTCCACGCGCGCTTCAAGCACGAGACCTCCGACTTCCTCACCTGGCTCAACCTGTGGCGCCACCTCAGACAGCAGCAGAAGGAGCTGTCCTCCAGCGCGTTCCGGCGGATGTGCCGCCGCGAGCACCTCAACTACCTGCGGGTGCGCGAGTGGCAGGACTACGAGTCGCAGCTGCGGCAGGTGTGCCGGGAGATGAAGCTCGACCTGGGCCACCCCAGCGACCGCCCGGACGAGGACGGCATCCACCAGGCGCTGCTCTCGGGACTGCTCAGCCACGTCGGGGTGCTGGAGGAGCGCGAGCAGGGGCGCCCGGGGGAGCGCCGGCCGATGCGCGAGTACCTCGGCGCCCGGGGTGCACGCTTCGCGGTCTTCCCCGGCAGCGTGCTCAAGGGCCGCAACCCGCAGTTCCTGATGAGTGCCGAGCTCGTGGAGACCTCGCGGCTGTGGGCGCGGCAGAACGCCGCCATCAAGCCCGAGTGGGCCGAGCGGCTCGGCGCCCACCTGGTGAAGCGCACGTACGCCGAGCCCCACTGGTCGCGCAAGCGCGGCGCGGTGATGGCGCGTGAGCGCGTGACGCTGTACGGCGTCCCGCTCGTCGCGGACCGGCTGGTGTCCTACGGCAAGGTCGACCCGGTGCTGGCGCGGGAGCTGTTCATCCGCCACGCGCTGGTCTACCGCGAGTGGGACAGCCGCCACCGGTTCCTCGCCGAGAACGCGCGCCTGCTCGCCGACGCCGAGGAGTTGGAGCACCGTGCCCGGCGCCGCGACATCGTGGTCGACGAGCACACCCTGTTCGACTTCTACGACGCCCGTGTGGGGTCCGACGTGGTGAGCGGCCAGCACTTCGACCAGTGGTGGAAGCGCGAGCGCCAGAAGCGGCCGGACCTGCTCACCTTCGACCCCGAGATGCTCACCCACGAGAACGCCTTCGAGGTGCGCCAGCGCGACTTCCCGACCGAGTGGCTCGACAGCACCGAGGACGGCCTGACCTTCCCCATCAGCTACCACTTCGAGCCCGGTGCGGCCGACGACGGCCTGACGATCGACGTCCCCGTGGCGACGCTCAACCGCATCGACGGCGAGGACTTCTCGTGGCTGGTGCCGGGCCTGCGTGAGGAGCTGGTGACCGAGCTGATCCGCTCGCTGCCCAAGAACCTCCGCGTCGCGATGGTGCCCGCCCCCAACACCGCGCGCGAGTTCCTGGCCGCGGTCCCGCCCGGCGCCGAGCCGCTGCTCGACGCGTTGGAGCGCTTCGCCCGCTCGACCCGGTCGCTGGTGATCCCGCGCGAGGCCTGGGACTGGTCGAAGGTCCCGGCGCACCTGCAGCCGACCTACCGCGTCGTGGGGGAGGACGGCCGCGAGGCCGCCCGCGGCAAGGACCTCGAGGAGCTCAAGGAGCCCCTGCGCCCGACGTTCGAGCAGGCGATGGCCGAGGTCGCCGCCGACTCCGGCGCCACCGCCACCAACCAGACGTCATGGACCTTCGGCGTCGTCGAGGAGTCGTTCGTGCAGAAGCGCGCGGGCCACGAGGTCCGCGGCTTCCCCGGGCTCGTCGACGAGCTGCCGACCACGGGCACGTCCACGGTCGGGCTCGCCGTCCACCCCACCCCGGAGGTGGCTGCAGCCCACCACCGCCTGGGCGTACGCCGCCTCGTGCTGATCGGGCTGGGCCCGGTGCCGACGGCCGAGGACCTCGGCCTCGACCAGCGCGAGCGGCTGGCCCTCGTGGGCTCGCCGTACGCGACTGTCGCCGACCTGCTCGCCGACGTCAGGGCCGCGATCGTGGGCGACGTCGTCGACGCCGCGCCGATGGTGCGCACGCAGGCGGCGTACGACTCCGTGCTCGCCAGCGCGCGGGCGGAGGTCCAGACGCGGATGGTCTCCACCGTGCGCGACGTGCTGCGGGTGCTGGACGGGTGGCGCGCGGTCGACAAGGCGCTGTCCGGTCGCGCCGAGCTGATGACGCTGCCGGCGCTCACCGACATGCGCGAGCAGGTGGGCCGGCTCATCGCGCCCGGCTTCGTGGGCGAGGCCGGAGCGCAGCGGCTGCGCGAGCTGCCCCGCTACCTCGCTGCCGTCGCCCACCGCCGCGAGCGGCTCGACGCCCAGGTGGCGCGCGACCGTCAGCTGATGGACCAGGTCGCCGGCCTGCAGGAGGCGGTGCTCAGCGCCTTCGCGGCCCTGCCCGAGGGACAGCCCCCGGGCGACGGCCTCCGCACGGCGCGCTGGCTGCTGGAGGAGTACCGCGTCTCCCTCTGGGCCCAGCACCTCGGCACCCGCGAGAAGGTCAGCGACCAGCGCATCCGCAAGGCCCTCACCACCTGACGCACGGCACGGGTTTCGAGGCTCGTCGCTGGCGCTCCTCGCACCTCAACCAGCGAGTGGGGGGCGGTTGTGCATGTTGGTTGAGGTGCGAGCGGAGCGAGCCTCGAAACCAACGCGCTGGTTGAGGTGCGAGTGGTTGTGCATGTTGGTTGAGGTGCGAGCGGAGCGAGCCTCGAAACCAACCCGTCATCCACAGTCTTGCGCGAGGGCATTCCGTACGGCTTCTCCCTGAACCGCCCCGGGATGTCCGGAGAGTTGATTCGTTGGAAGGATCACTCTCATGGCACGACCCAGCAGGTACCCGACCGAGTTGCGTGAGCGCGCGGTGCGGATGGTCATCGAGTCCAGGCAGGACTACCCGCACGAAGCCGCGGCGATCAGGTCGGTCGCTGCGAAGCTCGGGATCACCTCGACGGAGTCGCTGCGCAAGTGGCTGCGGCAGGCTGAGATCGATGGCGGTGTTCGTCCCGGGCGGAGCAGTGAGGAGATCGCTGAGATCAAGGCTCTGAAGAAGGAAGTCAGCGAGTTGCGCCGGGCGAACGAGATCTTGAAGGCGGCGTCGGCTTTCTTCGCGGCGGAGCTCGACCGCCCCAACAGGTACTGATCGATTTCATCACCCATCACAAGGACGAGTTCGGGGTCGAGCCGATCTGCCGGGTGCTCAGTGAGCACGGCGCCAAGATCGCCCCGTCAACGTTCTACGAGGTGAAGTCACGCCGCCCGTCGAGGCGCCGCGTCCGTGACGCCGAGTTGGTGGCGTTGATCGAAGCCGAGCGGGAGCGGCAGAAGTTCATCCGTCGCTTCGGCGCCCGAAAGATGTGGCTGCATCTTCGCGGC
>JAJPEO010000324.1 GCA_021166815.1 Nocardioides sp. | reverse complement strand
GAGGTGCGTGTGGCTCAGCAGCGTGGTGACGAAATGACGGGTGACCTGCTGGAGCCGCTCGGTGTCGGAGCCGGTCGCCTCGGGCGCGGGGTGGGCTGCGATGTGGCGCAGGTAGAGCTCGGCGAAGAGGTGGTTCTTGCTCGCGACGTAGGTGTACGCCGTCGCCGGACTGACCCCGGCCCGCTGGGCCACCAGGCGGATCGTGAGGTCCTCGGTGCCGACCTCGTCGAGGACGTCCTGGCCGGCGACGAGCAGCCGCTCGACCGTCTCGGCCTGCCGGGCGTTGAGGCGGCGCCGGGAGACGTGGGGCGTGGTGGACACCTGACTGGACACCTGTCCAATCTAGGGCTCCGTGCTCAGCCCCGCAAGGGCTCCGGCCCGGGCTCGTGCCGGGTCTCGTACATGCGTCGCGCGACCACCGCGACGGCCACGACGCTGATGGCCGCGGCGGCCCAGACGGCCGCCCGGAGGTCCCACAGGTCCGCGACGACGCCTCCGAGCACCGCGCCGACGGCGTAGCCGAGGTCGCGCCAGACGCGGTAGACGCCGACGGCACGGCCGCGCCACGAGGGGTGGGCGACGTCGCCGATCGCGGCGAGCAGGGTGGGGTAGACCATCGCTGTGCCGGCACCGAGCAGGACGGTCCCGAGCGCCCACACCGCCACCGAGTGGCCGAGGGCCACGACGCCCAGCGCGACCGCCTGGACGGCCATGCCGAGGGTGATCAGGTGCTTGCGCCCCCACCGGTCCGAGAGCGCGCCCGTGAACAGCTGGCCCACCCCCCACACGCCCGGGTAGAGCGCGAAGAGGACGCCGATCTGGCCGACCGACAGCCCGGCGGACGCGAAGAGGAGCGGGAACAGGCCCCAGGAGAGCCCGAAGTTGAGGTTGTTGACCAGGCCCGCCACGCTCGCCGACGAGAGGGCGGGCTCGCGCCAGGTCGTCTGCGCCGCGATCTCGCGGCTGGTCAGGCCACCGTGGAGGTGGTCGTGGCGGCCGTCCGCCCGGGGGACGTGGGCCGCCGCCTCCACCTTGGCGTGGCGGTGGGTCTCGCGGACCGCCAGGCCGGTCAGGGCGATCGCCAGGGCGGCGTACGACAGCCCCAGCAGGAACGGGGCCGGTCGCAGGCCGTGCTCCGCAGCAAGCCAGCCCGCGGCCATCGAGGTGAGCGCGACCGCGCCGTAGCCGGCCGCCTCGTTGAGACCCATCGCCAGCCCGCGCTGCTGCGGGCCGACGAGGTCGATCTTCATGATCACCGTGGTCGACCAGGTGAGGCCCTGGTTGATGCCGAGCAGGACGTTGGCGAGCACGACCCAGCCCCAGCTCGGCGCCCAGATGAGCATGAGCGGCACCGGGATCGCGAAGAGCCACCCCACGAGGAGGACGGGCTTGCGACCGAAGCGGTCGGACCACGCGCCCGCGAACCAGTTCGCCGTCGCCTTGGTGATCCCGAAGGCCGCCACGTAGGTGAAGATGTACGTGTAGCCGGTGAGGCCGAACTCGTCCTCGGCCAGCAGCGGCAGCACGGTCTGCTGCTGGCCGACCATGCCCCCGACGAGGGCGTTGACCGCGACCAGCAGGGCGAACTGCGCGGCGTTGGCGCGCAGGCCCAGCGCGGGCGTGCTCACCGCCGCGACGGCGCAGCGCACGCTCCGCCGCTGCCGAAGCGCTGGTAGAGCGCGAAGGCGACGAACCCGCTGCCGAGCACGAGCGAGCCCGAGCCCGGGGTGCCCAGGCTCGACGCCGCACAGAGGAGCGGCACGATGCCACCGACCGCGGAGCAGGTGCTGCCGAGCGTGGTCGACACGGACTCACCCCGCAGCGGGACGTACGACGCCAGGGCGAGCCCGGCGCCGATCGCGAGCGGCACGAGGGCCCACAGCGGGTGCCCCGAGTCGAGCAGGCTCCACAGCACGAGCGGCGCGAGCACGGCGAAGGCGACGGTGCGGCGCGGACCCCAGGCGATGCCTGGGCGACTCGAGTCCAGCTGGACGAGGTCGGGTCCCGAGGTGAGCTCGGTGATCGTCCGCGCCGCTGCGTCGTCCGCCGCGGGTGGGGGCTGTCCCGGCAAGGGTCAGCCCACCCGGGACGTGGAGACCTGGATCAGGTCAGTTGCCATGGCCGTTGCACCACTTGTCGGCCGGGACCGACGCCTTGACCTGGTCGACGTGCATGCCGCAGCCGGCCCAGGTGATGTTGCCGCAGTGGCAGGGGGCGGGTGAGCACATGTGGGTTCTCCTTGTGTTGGGGGTGATGGGTGTTGGTCGGAAGGGGATGTCAGGAGGCGGCCGTCATCGGGAGGCCGGACTTCGCGGCGTTCTGCCCGAAGTCGTCGTCCACCGCGACGACCTGGACGCCGTGGGCGTCGAGCACCGAGGCGGCGATGGAGGCGCGGTACCCCGCGGCGCAGTGGACCCAGACCTCGCCCGTCGGGACCTCGCCCAGCCGGCTCCACAGCTCGTGGAGGGGGATGCGCACGGAGCCCTCGATCGCCTGGTCGGCGACCTCGTCCTCACGGCGGACGTCGAGGATGGCGATCTCGCGGTGGTGCAGCACCTGGGCCAGGTCGGCGAAGGACGCGGTGGGGTACGAGGCCAGCTCGCGGTCGCTCCACTGCTCCGGGCCGCCGTCGGCGTAGGCCTGGGGCCGGTCGATGCCGATGCGCACCAGCTCGCGCTGCGCCTCGGCGACCTGCTCGGCGCTCTCGCCCAGCAGCGTCACGGGGGTGCCCCAGGTGATGAGCCAGCCGAGGTAGGTCGCGAAGCCGCCGTCGAGCCCGAAGTTGAGCGTGCCGGGAGCGTGGCCGGCCGCGAACGCCGTGCGGTTGCGCAGGTCCACGACCCACTCGCCGGCCTCGATGCGGCGGCGCAGCTCGGTGGCGTCGGCGCGCTCGGGGAGGCTGAGGTCGGGGGCGCCGGGGCCC
>JAJPEO010000315.1 GCA_021166815.1 Nocardioides sp. | reverse complement strand
GGCGCGGCCGGACCCGCGGCCATCGGCGAGAGCGGCAGGCCCAGCGCGATCAGCGGGATCATCGTCTCGGCGATGTAGGTCGACTCGGTCGTGCCGTTGCGGACCGCCATCTTGGTGGTGAGCTTGTGGTAGCCGTTCTTGACCCGAGCGCCCACCGCCTCACCCATCAGCACCGTCATCGCCACGGGGGAGAAGACGAAGGTCGCGCTGGAGATCACGGCAGCACCGGCGGTGTAGCCCACCTGGGTGCGGTCGAGGACCTTGAGCGGGTTGGGCATCCGGCCCGTCCAGGTCCGCACGTCCGGAGCCAGGGCGAACTCGCTCGGCCCCTTGCGCTCGAGCGCCTTGCGGCCCGTGGGCGACATCGCCAGGAAGAGGTCCGCGATCAACGGGCCGGTG
This sequence comes from Nocardioides sp., assembly GCA_021166815.1. Lineage (GTDB taxonomy): Bacteria > Actinomycetota > Actinomycetes > Propionibacteriales > Nocardioidaceae > Nocardioides. Next base: position 2,325 of record JAJPEO010000315.1, on the reverse strand, counting down.
GCGATGCCGAGGAAGAAGCTGATGCTCAGGCCGTGACCGATCTGGGCGCTGACGAAGGAGTTGATGCCCACCACCAGCAGCACGAAGGGGAAGAGCGCGGCGACCGCGGCCCAGCGGCCCTTCGACGTGAGCGCGATCAGGATGGCAGCGCCCGCGAAGATCCACGGAGCGGCCTCGCCGATCTCGTCGGCGACCGGGGAGAGCATCCAGGCGAAGAGCACCGCCATGGGCACCGCGATGAAGGCCGACACCACGCCGCCCGAGATCGCCTTGCGCAGCGCGATGTGGGGCACGCCCAGCTCGCGCAGCTGCTGGGCGTCGGCCAGCATCGGCACCGCCATCGTGTCGCCCGGGATGCCGAGCAGCGTCGTGGGGATCGCGTGGGTGATGTGCTTGGAGATCACCGCGGCGAGGAAGAAGCTGAAGACGCCCGCGGCGGGCACGCCGAGCAGCACGACCAGCAGCGTGATCGGGGCGACCACGGCCGTCTCGTCGGTGCCCGACACCAGGCCGATCGCGGCGAAGACGACGGCGCCGAGCAGGCCCATGCTGAGGGCCCAGAGGATCGACTCGATCATGCGCGGACCTCCTCACGCTCGCCGGGACCCGTGATGCCCTCGCGGTGCGCGTCGGCCACCACGTCGTACAGGCCGAGCTGGCGCAGCTCGTCCTGCACCTCCCGGGGCAGGACGGCCGGGTCGGTCCACTCGCCGCCGTCAGCCGCGATCGCCTCCAGCGCCTCGCGGCGGCTGCCGGTCGTGGACTCCTCCTGGGTGACGATGCGCTTGGGCTTGAACAGCCGGGCCGCGATCACCGCGGCGACCAGGCAGCCGGCGAGGCCGAGCAGCAGGGCGTACGACTGGGCGAGGGTCTGGTCCTCCACGGTCGCCGTGAAGAACCTCCTGCCCAGCAGGAAGGTCGGGGTCGCGATGCCGGCGCCGAGAGCGATCGAGATGCTCAGGTGCCTGGTGTCGACGGTGTCACCCCAGACTTCGATGAGTCGGGACATGGGTCAGGTCTCCGTTCGGGCTTGCGGGGAGTCGGGCTGGGTGAGGTGCGGCGCGAGCGCGGTCGCCACGCGCGAGACGGTGGGCCTGCCGAGGTGGCCGGCCAACCAGGTGCTGGTCGCCACGAGTGCGGACAGGTCGACGCCGGTGTCGATGCCGAGGCCGGTGAGCATCCAGACCAGGTCCTCGGTGGCGAGGTTGCCGGTCGCGCTCAGGGCGAAGGGGCAGCCGCCCACGCCGCCGGCCGAGGCGTCGAACTCCGTCACGCCCTCCAGCAGGGCGGCGTGCACGTTGGTGAGGGCCTGGCCGTAGGTGTCGTGGGCGTGCAGCGCGAGGCGCTCGACCGGGATGCCCGCGTCGACCAGGGCTCGTACGACCGCCCGGACGTGGCCGGGAGTGGCCACGCCGATGGTGTCGCCCAGCGAGATCGAGCCGACGCCGGTCTCCGCGAGGGCCGTGGCGGCCGCGACGACCTCGGCGACTGGCACCGGGCCCTCCCACGGATCGCCGAAGACCATCGACAGATAGCCGCGTACGGCCACTCCGGCGGCCAGCGCCTCCTCGGTCACCGCCGCCTGTGCAGCCGCCACGTCGGCGCGCGAGGCGCCGAGATTGGCCTGGGAGAACGACTCCGTGACGCTGCCGAAGACCGCGACCTCCCTGACGCCTGCCGCCAGCGCGTCCTCGAGGCCACGGGCATTGGGCACCAGCACAGGGTGTCGTACGCCGGAGCCGAGGTCGACCAGGCCGACGAGCTGACGGGCGTCGGCCAGCTGCGGGACCCGCCTGGCGTTGACGAAGCTGGTCAGCTCGACCGCGGTCAGGCCCGCGGCGACGAGTCGGCGTACGAGCTCGGCCTTGACCTCGACCGGCACGGCCGTCGGCTCGGCCTGCAGGCCGTCGCGGGGCCCGACCTCGTAGATGCGCACCTGCGAGGGCAGGTCCGGTTCGGGCACCGGCATGGGCAGCCCGAGGCTGAGGGTGCTCGTCACCGGCCGCTCCGCAGGTCGGCGAGGACGGCCTCGGCGCGGTCGTGGCGGAAGGCCTTCTCGGCGATGAGCTGCTCGACCACCGGGGCGATCTCGTCGGGACCGGCGCCGACCGCGATCGCGATGTTCTTGGCGTGCAGCGACATGTGGCCGCGCTGGACGCCCTCGCTCGCCAGGACCCGCAGCGCCGCGATGTTCTGGGCGAGACCGACCGCGGTGATGAGCTCGGCGAGCTCGGCGGCGGACTTCGCGCCGGTCAGGGCCACGGCCGCGCGGGCGCCCGGGTGGGTCTTGGTGGCGCCGCCGACTAGGCCGACCGGCATCGGCAG
>JAJPEO010000314.1 GCA_021166815.1 Nocardioides sp. | reverse complement strand
GCCACGGCGAGCCTCAGGGCGGCGTCGAACGAGGCCCCCTCGGCGTAGCGCTCCGCGAGGTAGGCGGCGACGGAGTCGGCCGCACCCCCCATGACCGCGAACCGGTGCTCGTCGGCCACCTGGCCGTCGTAGGTGAGGCGGAAGATCTGGTCGTCGGCGACGTCGTCCCCGACCTCCGCCACGAAGATCTCGACCTCGTAGGGCTTCTCACCGCCGGAGGAGAAGATCGTGCCGAGCGTCTGGGCGTAGGCGTTGGCGAGGCCGCGGCCGGTGACGTCCTTGCGGTCGTAGGCGTAGCCACGCATGTCGGCGAGCCGGACCCCGGCGATGCGCAGGTTCTCGAACTCGTTGTAGCGCCCCACGGCCGCGAAGGCGATGCGGTCGTAGATCTCGGAGACCTTGTGCAGCGCCTGCGAGGGGTTCTCGGAGACGAAGAGGATCCCGTCGGCGAACTGCAGCGCCACCACCGAACGACCGCGGGCGATGCCCTTGCGGGCGAAGTCGGCCCGGTCCTTCATCAGCTGCTCGGGAGAGACGTAGAAGGGAGTGCTCATGGCGAAGTCCTCAGGATCTCAGGTCAGGGGGGCTGCCGGGCCGTCCGGACGCTGCATGCGGCTGGCGACCATCCGGTCGGCGACGTCGGCGACCTCGGCATCGGCCAGGCGGCGACCACCGCTGGCGGTGATGACGTGGACGACAGGGAAGATGCGGCGCGTGAGGTCGGGACCGCCGGTCGCGGAGTCGTCGTCGGCCGCGTCGTAGAGGGCCTGGACGACCGCCATCACGCATCCCGCCTCGTCGAGGTCCTCGCGGTAGAGCTTCTTGAGCGATCCGCGGGCGAAGAGCGAGCCGGAGCCCACTGAGTGGAAGGCCGTCTCCTCGTAGCGCCCGCCGGTGGCGTCGTAGCTGAAGATGCGGCCGTGGCCGGCTCCCTGGTCGAAGCCCGCGAACAGCGGGATGGCCGCGAGGCCCTGCATCGCGAGACCGAGGTTGGCACGGATCAGGGCCGCGAGCCGGTTGGCCTTGCCGTCCATCGAGAGCGTGGTGCCCTCGATCTTCTCGTAGTGCTCGAGCTCGGTCTGGAACAGGCGCACCATCTCCACGGCGATGCCCGCCGTGCCGGCGATCCCCACCACCGAGTACTCGTCGGCGGGGAACACCTTCTCGATGTCGCGCTGGGCGATGATGTTGCCCATGGTGGCGCGCCGGTCACCGGCCATGACCACGCCACCGGGGAACGTGGCAGCGACGATCGTGGTGGCGTGCGGAGCGAGAGCGGCAGCGTCCCCGGAGGGCACGGCACGTCGCGAGGGCAGCAGGTCGGGTGCCTGGTGGGCCACGAAGTCGACGAACGACGGCGTGCCGGGGACGAAGTAGGCAGCCGGGAGGCGCGGATCGGTCACTGGCCGCCCTTCTGGATGAAGGACTTCACGAAGTCCTCGGCATTGCTCTCGAGGACCTCGTCGATCTCGTCGAGGATGGCGTCGACGTCGTCGTCCAGCACTTCCTTGCGCTCGGCCACGTCGGTCTCGACGACGTCTTCGGTGACCTCGTCCTCGCCGGTGCTCCTGCGCGGCTGCTTCTGCTCCTGGGCCATGCTTGCGACCCTATCCCCTCGGGGAACCAGCAGGCGTCAGGACGTCAGTGCCTCGACCAGCTGCTGGGCCGTGTCGCACCGGTCGATGAGCTCACCGACGTGCGCCCTGGTGCCGCGGGACGGGTCGATCGTCGGCACGCGCTGCAGCGAGGCGGCGCCGGGGAGGTCGAAGATGACCGAGTCCCACGACGCTGCCGCGATCGAGTCGGAGTACTTGTCGAGGCAGCGGCCACGGAAGTAGGCGCGGGTGTCCTCGGGCGGGTGGTCGACGGCGTCCTGGACGGAGGACTCCTCGACGAGCCGCTCCATGCGGCCCGTCGAGACGAGGCGCTGGTAGAGGCCGCGCTCCGGGCGGATGTCGGCGTACTGCAGGTCGATCAGGTGCAGCTTGGCGTCGTCCCAGTCGAGCCCGTCGCGGTCGCGGTAGCGCTGCAGCAGCTGCAGCTTGGCGACCCAGTCGAGCTCGCGGGCACACTCCATCGGGTCGCGCTCGAGCCGGGCGAGCACGGACTCCCACCGGGCCAGCACGTCGAGCGTCTGCTCGTCGGCGTCGGACCCGAGGCGATCGTCGACGAACTTGCGGGCCAGGTCGAGGTACTCCAGCTGCAGCTGGACCGCGGTGAGCCGTCGCCCGTCGCGCAGGGTCAGGAGGTGGCGGAGCGTGGGGTCGTGCGACACCTGGTGCACGGCCTGCACCGGCTTCTCGACCGACAGGTCGGTGGAGATCCACCCCTCCTCGATCATGCTCAGCACCAGGGCGGTGGTGCCCACCTTGAGGTAAGTGCTGACCTCTGCGAGGTTGGCGTCTCCGATGATCACGTGCAGGCGTCGGTAGCGCTCCGGGTCGGCGTGCGGCTCGTCGCGGGTGTTGATGATCGGGCGCTTCAAGGTGGTCTCGAGGCCGACCTCGACCTCGAAGTAGTCGGCGCGCTGGCTGATCTGGAACCCGTGCTCGCGACCGTCCTGGCCGATGCCGACCCGTCCGGCCCCCGACACCACCTGCCGCGACACGAAGAACGGCGTGAGGTGGCGCACGATCTCCGGGAACGGCGTCGAGCGACGCATCAGGTAGTTCTCGTGGGCTCCGTACGAGGCGCCCTTGTTGTCGGTGTTGTTCTTGTAGAGCAGGATCTGCGGCCCACCCGGACCCTGGGCGGCCAGCGCGGCGGCCGCGAGCATCACCCGCTCACCGGCCTTGTCCCACCGCACGACGTCGAGCGGCGTGGTGACCTCGGGCGTGGAGTACTCGGGGTGGGCGTGGTCGACGTAGAGGCGGGCTCCGTTGGTGAGGATGACGTTGGCCAGGCCGAGGTCCTCGTCGGTCAGCTGGCTCGCGTCGGCGTGGCGGCGGGCGAGGTCGAACCCGCGCGCGTCCCGCAGCGGGGACTCCTCCTCGAAGTCCCAGCGCGCCCGGCGCGCCTTGACGGTGGCCTGGGCGTAGGCGTTGACGACCTGCGAGGAGGCGACCATCGGGTTCGCCCCCGGCAGCCCCTGGACCGAGATGCCGTACTCGACCTCGGTGCCCATCACGCGCCGTACGCTCATGGCATGAGCCTACGTGTGTGGGACGACAAGGTCGTGCCGCGACTGACCGACAGGCTGCTGCGTGGCCGGGAGATCGGCGTGCTGCGCGGACGCACCTCGGCCGGTCTCGCGGGCCACGTGATCGAGCTGGGCTTCGGCAGCGGGCTCAACCTCCGGTGGTACCCGGAGGCCGTCACCGCGGTCGACGCGGTCGAGCCGGCCGACACCGCATGGCACCTGTCCGGGCCGCGCCGGAGCCGTACCGCCCTGCCGGTGCGGCGGGTCGGGCTCGACGGCCAGCACCTCGACCTGCCGGACGACTCCTACGACGCGGCCCTGGTGACGTTCAGCCTCTGCACGATCCCCGACCACGTGCTCGCGCTGAGGGAGCTGCGTCGTGTGCTCCGCCCGGGAGCCGCCGTGCACTTCCTCGAGCACGGCATCTCCCCCGACCCGGGCGTGCGCCGGTGGCAGCACCGCCTCGACCCGCTCGAGAGCGCGCTCGGAGCCGGCTGCCGGCTCACCCGTTCGCCTGCGGAGGCCCTCGACGCCGCAGGCTGGAGCGTGGAGTCGATCGAGGAGTTCTACCTCCCCGGCCCCGCGTTCAGCCGGCCGTGGAGCCGTCTCTCCCTCGGCGTCGCGCGCTGAGGCCACCGCGCGACGCGTGCCTCAGAGGTACTGGCCGGTGTTGGAGACGGTGTCGATCGAGCGACCCGGCTCGGTGCCCTGCTTGCCTGTGACGAGGGTGCGGATGAACACGATGCGCTCGCCCTTCTTGCCGGAGATGCGGGCCCAGTCGTCGGGGTTCGTGGTGTTGGGGAGGTCCTCGTTCTCCTTGAACTCGTCCACGCACGCCTGGAGCATGTGCTGGACCCTGAGGCCGTGCTGCTGGTGGTCGAGGAAGTCCTTGATGGCCATCTTCTTGGCCCGGTCGACGATGTTCTGGATCATCGCCCCGGAGTTGAAGTCCTTGAAGTAGAGGATCTCCTTGTCGCCGTTGGCGTAGGTCACCTCCAGGAATCGATTCTCCTCCGACTCGGTGTACATCCGCTCGACCGTGGCCTGGATCATCGCCGCCACGGTCGCGTCGCGGTCGTTGCCGAACTCGGCCAGGTCGTCGGCGTGCAGCGGCAGCTCGGCGGTGAGGTACTTGGAGAAGATGTCTCGCGCCGACTCCGCGTCAGGCCGCTCGATCTTGATCTTCACGTCGAGGCGACCGGGCCGCAGGATCGCGGGATCGATCATGTCCTCACGGTTCGAGGCACCGATGACCAGCACGTTCTCGAGCGCCTCCACGCCGTCGATCTCGCTGAGCAGCTGCGGGACGATCGTGTTCTCCACGTCGGAGGAGACACCGGAGCCCCGGGTGCGGAACAGGGAGTCCATCTCGTCGAAGAACACGATGACGGGGGTGCCCATCGACGCCTTCTCCCGCGCCCGCTGGAAGACGAGGCGGATGTGGCGCTCGGTCTCGCCGACGTACTTGTTGAGCAGCTCGGGGCCCTTGATGTTGAGGAAGTACGACTTCCCGGAAGCCCCGGTGCGCTCGGAGACCTTCTTGGCCAGCGAGTTGGCCACGGCCTTGGCGATCAGCGTCTTGCCGCAACCCGGAGGGCCGTAGAGCAGCACGCCCTTCGGCGGCTTGAGCTGGTGCTCGGTGAACAGGTCGGGGTGGAGGTAGGGAAGCTCGACCGCGTCGCGGATCGCGTCGATCTGTGCGGCCAGGCCACCGATCGAGGCGTACTCGATGTCGGGGACCTCCTCCAGGACCAGCTCCTCGACCTCGGACTTCGGGACCACCTCGTAGGCGTGGCCCGAACGACTGTCGAGAAGCAGTGAGTCGCCGGCGCGCAAGGTGACGTCCTCGGCCCGCAGCGGGGCGGCGAGGCGCACCACGCGTTCCTCGTCGGCGTTGGCGATCACGAGCGCGCGCTCGCCGTCGGCCAGGAGCTCCTTGAGCATCACGACCTCGCCGACTTGCTCGAAGTCCAGGGCCGCGACGACGTTGAGCGCCTCGTTGAGCATCACCTCCTGGCCGCGCACCAGGACGTCGAGGTCCACCGCGGGACTGACCGACACGCGCAGCTTGCGTCCACCGGTGAACACGTCCACGGAGTCGTCCTCGTTGCGCTGCAGGAAGGTGCCGAAACCGGCCGGGGGCTGCGCGAGCCGGTCGACCTCCTCCTTGAGGCGGGTGATCTGGTCACGTGCTTCACGCAGGGTCTGGGCCAACCGCTCGTTCTGCCCGGAGACGGCTGCGAGCGAGCGCTGGGTGTCGGCCAGCCGGCCCTCGAGCCCACGGGCCCGTTCGGGCGAGTCGGCCAGCCGGCGGCGCAGATCGGCTGCCTCGGCCTCCAGGAAGCGCACCTGAGCGGCCAGCTGCTCTCGTGTCTGCTCGGTCATGCAGCACCTCCTCGTGTGTCCTCGGACACTACCCATCCAACTCCCCGAGGCAAGGGACTCGCCGCTACTGGCGGGTCAGTCGTCACCCTCCGTGACGGCGACCGGAGGGATGTCCGCCGGTCGCGGACCGGTGTAGTCGGGTCCGTACGCACCCGGAGCGGGGCGTCGGGTCTTGCGCGGGGGCCGCTCCCCCGGCGCCATCCGGCGTGCGGTGACGAGGAAGGCGGTGTGGCCGATCATCTTGTGGCCCGGCCGGACCGCGAGCCCCTCGACGTGCCAGTCGCGCACCAGCGACTCCCACGGCTGCGGCTCGGTGAAGCCGCCGTGGGCGCGCAGCGTCTCGACGATGCGCGAGAGCTGGGTGGTGGTGGCGACGTACGCGCACACGATGCCTCCCGGCACCAGCTTGTCCGCGACCACGTCGACGCACTCCCACGGCGCCAGCATGTCCAGCACCACCCTGTCGACCTGCCCCTCCACCTCGGGCAGGCCCTCCTTGAGGTCTCCCAGGCGCAGGTCCCACGCGGGGTGGGTCTGCCCCTCCGGTGCGTCGAAGAACTGGTCGACGTTGCGCCGCGCCACCTCCGCGAACTCCTCGCGCACCTCGAACGAGGTGACCCGGCCCCACGGCCCCACCGCCCGCAGCAGCGAGCAAGTGAGGGCGCCGGACCCGGCTCCGGCCTCCACGACGCGGGCGCCGGGGTAGATGTCGGCCAGGGAGACGATCTGGGCGGCGTCCTTCGGGTAGACCACCGCGGCGCCGCGGGGCATGGACACGACGAACTCCGAGAGCAGGGGGCGGAAGACGAGGTACTGGCCGCCCGCCGAGGAGGTGACGGTGAACCCCTCGTCGCGACCGATCAGCTCGTCGTGGTCGAAGTGCCCCTTGTTGGAGAAGAACCGCTTGCCCGGCACGAGCTCGAAGTTGTGGCGCCGTCCCTTCTGGTCGGTCAGGCGCACCCACTCCCCCGCGCGCAGGGGGCCGCGGTGGACACCGGACCAGGCCTCGTGGGGGACGTCGGGAGAGGTCTCAGGCATGCGCGCAGACTAGTGCGACGACTCCCGGAACGCCCGGTCGACGTCGGCGGTGGCCAGCACGCCGTAGATGCTGCCGTCGTCCTCGACCAGGAGGTACTCCTCGGCGGGGTTGCGGGTGATCGCGAGGATCAGGGCCTCGCCGTCCGTGTCGGCCGGCAGGCTGAGGCCCTCCTCGAGCGTGCGGGCCACCGAGGACACCGGCACCCACGGACGGCGCTCCTCCGGCGTGGCGAGCACCGCCGCCTCGTTGACGATCCCGACCGGACTGCCCGTGGGCGAGACGGTGACGATGCTGCCGGCCTGGGCGTCCCGGGCTCGGCGTACGGCCTCGGCCAGCGGCAGGTCGGCGGGGACGGTGAGAGTACGCCGCGCCAGCGGCCGTGCTCGCAGGGCAGGGAGACGCTGGCGCAGCCGCGCGTGTGCCATCGCTGCCGTGGCGCCCGTCCACAGGAAGAGGCCGAGGATGAACACCAGCACCATGTCGAAGAGCGTGGGCGCGCTGCCGGTCAGCCGCTCCTGGAAGATCGGCCAGGCCAGCAGCGCCACCGCGGTGATCCGCCCACCCCAGCCGGCGACGATGGTCGCCCGGTGCTGGTTGCCGGAGGCAGCCCAGACCGCGGCCTTCAGGACACGACCACCGTCGAGCGGCAGGCCCGGGACCAGGTTGAGGACACCGATGATCAGGTTGGCCCCGGCCAGCCCCTCCACGGCGACCCGCAGCAGCCCGTCGGGGATCACGAACCACGACGCCAGGGCCGCCGCGCCGACGCCGATCGAGGTCAGCGGGCCGACGACCGCGATCCAGAACTCGTGCCGCGCCTTGCGCGCGCTGCCGTCGATCTCGGTCATGCCGCCGAGGAAGTGCAGCGTGATGGACGTGACGCCGTAGCCGAGGCGTTGCGCGGTCACCGCGTGGGACGCCTCGTGCAGCAGCACCGAGAGGTAGAGGACGACGGCGAAGACCAGCCCGGCGACGTACTTCCAGACGCCCAGTCCCGGCTCGACCTGGTCGATGCGCGGGGCGATCGCGAACGAGATCATCGCCGCGATGATGAACCAGGAGCTGGTGACGAGGACGTCGATGCCGGCGATCGAGCCGATGCGGAAGGTGCCCGGAGGGCGCGGCGCTCGGCGGGGTGGTTCCTCGTCGGTCGGTCCTGATGGGCTCACTCCGGAAGCCTAGCCAACCCGTCACTGTCGGAGCCCGCACCTACGATGGCGCTGCCATGACGACCTCACCGCACCGCAGTGCCACGCCCGGCTCTCCAGCAGACCGGGTGTCCACCCCCGTGGACGGGGTGGAGGTCCTCGGCGCGCTCTCCCCCAGCAGGGCCGGGGACTTCCTCACCTGCCCGCTGATGTACCGCTTCCGCACGATCGACCGGATCCCCGAGGAGCCGTCGGCCGACGCGACCCGCGGCACGGTGGTCCACAAGGTGCTCGAGGACCTCTTCGACCTCCCGGCCGAGCAGCGCACCCCCGACCGGGCGGCCGACATGATCGTGCCCGCCTGGGAGGCGCTCCTGGCGGCCGCGCCCGAGCTCGAGGGCCTGTTCGGCGACGACGGTGCCTCGGTGACCGAGTGGTTGGCGTCGTGCCGCGACGTGCTGGCGCGCTACTTCACCCTGGAGGACCCTCGCCGGCTGGAGCCGGCCGAGCGCGAGCTCTACGTCGAGGCCCTGCTCGACTCCCGCCTGCTGCTGCGCGGGTTCATCGACCGGGTGGACGTCGCCCCGGACGGCAGGGTCCGGGTGGTCGACTACAAGACCGGGCGCAGCCCCAAGCCGGGCTTCGAGGCGCGGGCTCTGTTCCAGATGAAGTTCTACGCCCTGGTCGTCTGGCGGCTCCGGGGCGTGGTGCCGACGGTGCTCCAGCTGGTCTACCTCGGCAACGGGGAGATCCTGCGCTACGAGCCGGACGAGGCCGACCTCGAGGCCACCCAGCGCAAGGTGGAGGCGGTGTGGGCGGCCATCCGGCGCGCCGAGGCGGCAGGTGAGTGGCTGCCCAGCCCCTCTCGGCTGTGTGACTGGTGCTCGTTCCGGTCCCTGTGCCCCGAGTTCGGCGGCACTCCCCCGCCGCTGCCCGGCGCCGGGGCCGACTCCGCCAGCGGCGCAGCCGGTGACCTGGACACCGACGAGGGCCCTACGGCCACCTGAGCAGGTCAGCGCGCCGTCACGAGGGACGGCAGGGTCTCGAGGGTCATCCCCTCGAGCGACTCGACGAACACCCGGCGGGGCCCGGACTGGATCTCGACGTGGTTGGGCACGCACAGCACCAGGCACCCGGCGGCGGCCGCCGAGGAAGCGCCGGTGTCGGAGTCCTCGATCGCCACGCAGTCACGGGCGTCGACCCCGAGCCGCTCGGCGGCGGTGAGGTAGGGCTCGGGATGGGGCTTGCCCCGGGTCACCTGGTCGCCGGTGACGATGCAGGAGAACGTCCCGTCCGGCAGGTGCTCGAGGATCGGCTCCACGAACCGCGTCCACGACATGGTCACGAGCGCGCACGGCACACCCTGCGCAGCCAGGTCGGCCAGCAGCTCCCTGGCCCCCGGACGCCACGGCACCTCCTCGCGCACGCGCTCCACCACACCGTCGAGCAGCTCCTCCACGATCTGCTCCGGCGTCAGGTCGATGCCCATGTGCTCGCGGATGTAGCGACCGCTCTCGAGCAGGTCGTTGCCGACCAGCGCCAGCGCGTCGGCGTCGCTCCAACGCCCGCCGTACCTGTGCGCGAGGGCGTACTCCGTGGCGATCCAGTACGGCTCGGTGTCGACCAGGGTGCCGTCCATGTCCCACAGGACGGCCTCCGGCCGGCCGTTCGGGTGGCGGTTCGGGTGGCCCCCAGGCACACCCATGATCTCGGTACTCAGAATCTCCTCCGAAGAAGTCGGCACGACGAACCGTGACAACGACAACCCTAGGTCCCCGCGCTCCCCCAGGGCATTCGGCGCAGGATCCTCGAATAGGGGCTGACCACGCGGGTGAGGGATGCGCCACACTGGTCGAGCGGGACTCTCGAGAGGAGGCTCCATGGAACCACCCACCTCGTCGGACCAGGCCTTCCTGGTGGAGCTGCGGCGCCAGCGTGCCCAGCTGCGCGAGTCGATCAGCGCCCTGGAGAGCGCACTGGCCGCTCCGACCACCGCCGACGGGGCCCGATGGGCCCAACGCGTCCACGTCGCCCTGGTCGAGCTCAGTGGCGACTTCCGCGAGCACGTTGCCGCCACGGAGGGCCCCAGTGGTCTGTACGCCGAGGTCAGCCAGACCGCCCCGCGACTGGCCGGTTCCATCCGGTCCCTGGTCGAGGACCACGCCATGATCCGCGGCCGCCTCGACGACCTGCTCGCCAGGGCGCAGGCGCCCGAGGGGGACCTGGAGGGCGTCCGGGCGCGGGGCACCGACCTGCTTGGCCACCTCGTCCGGCACCGCCAGCGCGGCTCCGACCTCGTCTTCGAGGCCTACGAGTTCGACGTGGGCGACGGGGACTGACGAGCCTGCGGCTCAGTCGTCGGGGTCGTAGCCGAGGTTGGGCGAGAGCCAGCGGTGCGCCTGGTCGAGCGTCCAGCCCTTGCGGGCTGCGTACTCCTCGACCTGGTCGCGCCCGACGCGGCCGACCACGAAGTACTGCGACTGCGGGTGCGAGAAGTACCAGCCCGACACCGCAGCGCCCGGCCACATGGCCATGCCGTCGGTGAGCTCGATGCCCGTGCGCGCGTGCACGTCGAGGAGCTCCCACAGGGTCCGCTTCTCGGTGTGGTCGGGGCACGCGGGATATCCCGGGGCCGGCCGGATGCCGCTGTAGCGCTCGGCGATCAGGTCGTCGTTGGTCCAGGACTCGTCCGGGGAGTGGCCCCAGAACTCGGTGCGCACCCGCTGGTGGAGCCGCTCGGCGAAGGCCTCGGCCAGCCGGTCGGCCAGCGACTCCAGCAGGATCGCGGAGTAGTCGTCGTGCTGCTCCTTGAACGCCATGATCCGCTCGACCGCTCCGAGCCCAGCCGTCACGGCGAACGCACCGACGTGGTCGGCGAGACCTGTGTCGCGAGGAGCCACGAAGTCCGACAGCGAGCGGTTGGGGACACCGTCGCGGTGCAGGCCCTGCTGGCGCAGGTGGTGCAGGACCGTACGGACCTCGCCGCGCGAGCCGTCGGTGTAGAGCTCCACGTCGTCGCCCACCGCGTTGGCCGGGAAGAACCCGTACACCGCGTTGGCGGTGAGCCACTTCTCCTCCACGACCCGGTCGAGCATGACCTGGGCGTCCTCGAACAGCTTGCGGGCCGTCTCGCCGTGCGTCGGGCTGTTGAGGATGTCGGGGAACTTGCCCTTCATCTCCCAGGCGTTGAAGAAGGGCTGCCAGTCGATGAACTCGCGCAGCTCACCGAGGTGGTACTCCTCCAGCACGTGCACGCCCGGCTGGCGCGGGGCCACCGGCTCGTAGGAGGACCAGTCGATGGGCGTCGCGTTGGCGCGTGCCTGCTCGAGGGAGATCATCGGCCGGTCGTTCTTGGCCGCGTGGCGCACGCGGAGGGCGTCGTAGTCGGCCTTCACGTCGGCCATCAGCGTCTTGCGGTGCTCGGGGTGCAGCAGCGCGGCCGCAGTGGGCACCGAGCGGCTGGCGTCCTTGACCCACACGACCGGACCGTCGTACTTCGGGTCGATCTTGACCGCCGTGTGCGCTCGTGACGTGGTGGCACCGCCGATGAGCAACGGCTTGTCGAGACCGGCGCGCTGCATCTCGGCGGCGAAGTTGACCATCTCGTCGAGCGAGGGGGTGATCAACCCCGAGAGGCCGATCATGTCGGCGTCGACCTCGGCCGCGGTGTCGAGGATCTTCTGCGCGGGCACCATCACGCCGAGGTCGATCACCTCGTAGTTGTTGCACTGCAGGACCACGCCGACGATGTTCTTGCCGATGTCGTGGACGTCGCCCTTGACCGTCGCCATGACGATCGTCCCGTTGGTGTCCTTGGCCCTGGCGAGCTCGGGGTCCTTGGCCTTCTCCTCCTCGATGTAGGGGATGAGGTAGGCCACGGCCTTCTTCATGACGCGGGCGCTCTTGACCACCTGGGGCAGGAACATCTTGCCCGCGCCGAAGAGGTCGCCGACCACGTTCATCCCGTCCATCAGCGGACCCTCGATGACCTCGATCGGCTGCCCACCGGCTGCGGCCAGCTCGGCGCGCAGCTCCTCGGTGTCGGCCTCCGCCCAGGTGTCGATGCCCTTGACCAGGGCGTGCGTGATGCGCTCGCGGATGGGGAGCGAGCGCCACTCGTCCTCGGTCTCCTCGACCTCCCCGTTGCTGCGGTTGTGCTCCTCGGCGATCTCCAGCAGCCGCTCGGCGGCGTCGGGTCGCCGGTTGAGCACGACGTCCTCGATGCGCTCGCGGAGCTCGGCGTCCACCTCGTCGTAGACCGCCAGCGCGCCGGCGTTGACGATTCCCATGTCGAGCCCCGCGCGGATCGCGTGGTAGAGGAAGACGGCGTGGATCGCCTCGCGGACCGGGTTGTTGCCGCGGAAGGAGAAGCTCACGTTGGAGATGCCGCCGGAGACCTTGACGCCGGGCAGGTTCTCCTTGATCCACCGCGTGGCCTCGATGAAGTCGAGGCCGTAGGAGGCGTGCTCCTCGATGCCGGTCGCCACGGCGAAGACGTTGGGGTCGAAGATGATGTCCTCGGCCGGGAAGCCCACCTCGTCCACGAGGATGCGGTAGGCCCGCTCGCAGATGGCCTTGCGGCGCTCGAGGTTGTCGGCCTGGCCGTCCTCGTCGAAGGCCATGACCACGACGGCTGCGCCGTACTTGCGGCACAGGCGCGCCTGATCGCGGAACGCCTCCTCGCCCTCCTTCATGGAGATCGAGTTGACGATGGGCTTGCCCTGGATGCACTTCAGGCCGGCCTCGATGACCTCCCACTTGGAGGAGTCGACCATCACCGGCACCCGGCTGATGTCCGGCTCGGAGGCGATGAGCTTGAGGAAGCGGTCCATGGCCGCGACCCCGTCGATCATGCCCTCGTCCATGTTGACGTCGATGACCTGGGCGCCGCTCTCGACCTGCTGGGCAGCCACGCTGATGGCGGTGTCGTAGTCACCGGCCTTGATCAGGTTGCGGAAGCGTGCCGAGCCGGTGATGTTGGTGCGCTCACCGACGTTGACGAAGAGGCTCTCCTCGGTGATGTTCAGCGGCTCCAGGCCCGAGAGCCGCATGACGGGCTCCAGTGTCGCGGGCTCGCGCACCGCCTGCCCGTGCACGGCCTGGGCGATCGTGGCGATGTGGTCAGGGGTGGTGCCGCAGCACCCTCCGACCAGGTTGAGGAATCCCGACTCGCCGAACTCCGCCAGCACGGCGGCGGTCTCCTCCGGCGCCTCGTCGTACTCACCGAACGCGTTCGGCAGCCCGGCGTTGGGGTAGCACGACACGAACGAGTCCGACAGCCGCGACAGCTCAGCGAGGTAGGGGCGCATGTCCTTGGCGCCCAGGGCACAGTTCAGCCCCACGGCGAGGGGGCGCGCGTGGCGCACGGAGTCCCAGAAGGCCTCGGTCACCTGCCCCGAGAGGGTACGGCCGGAGGCGTCGGTGATCGTGCCGGAGATGATGACGGGCCAGCGTCGCCCGGTCTCCTCGAACAGCGTCTCCACCGCGAAGATGGCCGCCTTGGCGTTGAGCGTGTCGAAGATCGTCTCGATCATCAGCAGGTCGGCGCCGCCGTCAACCAGGCCCCGGGCCGCCTCGAGGTAGGCGGCGACGAGCATGTCGAAGGTGACGTTGCGCGCTCCGGGGTCGTTGACGTCGGGCGAGATCGAGGCCGTACGGGTCGTCGGGCCCATCGCACCCGCGACCCACCGCGGGTGTTCCGGCGTGGCCACGGCGTCGGCTGCCTGGCGCGCGAGCACGGCCGATGCGTGGTTGATCTCGTACGCGAGGTCGGCCATGCCGTAGTCGCCGAGCGAGATCGCGTTGGCGTTGAATGTGTTGGTCTCGATGATGTCCGCACCCGCCCGGAGGTACTCCTCGTGGATGCTGCGGATGATGTCGGGCTGCGTCAGGGTCAGCAGGTCGTTGTTGCCGACGAGGTCCTGGGGCCAGTCCTGGAACCGCTCACCGCGGTAACCGGCCTCGTCGGGGCGGTCCCGCTGGATGGCGGTGCCCATCGCGCCGTCGAGCACCATGATCCGACTCCGCATGATCTCCGTCAGGGCTGCGGTCGCGTCGGGACGGTGCTGGATCTTCACGATGCTGGGCTCCTCTCGGTGGTCCTCCACCAATGTAGGAACGGTGTCCATGGTGTGGACAGGGGTTTCACATCGTGACACCGGCTCGGACGCCCCGCGAAATCCCGGGCCATGGCTAGGCTGAGGTGGTGATCGAGTTCGACGACGTCCAGGACCTCGAGGCGCCGGTCGTCATCGCGGCCTTCGAGGGATGGAACGACGCTGCCGATGCGGCCTCCGGATTGGTCGACCACCTGATGGAGCAGTGGGAGGCTCAGGTCATCGGTGCGATCGACCCCGAGGAGTTCTACGACTTCCAGGTCAACCGGCCCGTGATCGGCACCGACCTCAACGGCCACCGCCGCCTCACCTGGCCCACTACGCGCATCGCCGTCGCGCGCCCGGAGTCACTCGGTCGAGACGTCATCCTGGTGCGGGGCATCGAGCCGAGCATGCGTTGGCGCCAGTTCTGTGCCGAGCTCCTGGCCGCGTGCGACGACCTGGGCGCCGAGCTGGTGGTCACCCTCGGTGCGCTCCTGGCCGACACCCCGCACACCCGCCCGATCCCCGTCACGGGCACGGCCTCCGAACCCGACCTCCTCGACCGCCTGCGCATCGAGCAGTCGAGCTACGAGGGCCCCACCGGCATCGTCGGCGTGTTCAACGACGCGTGCGTCCAGCTCGACATCCCCGCCGTCTCGTACTGGGCGGCGGTCCCCCACTACGTAGCGCAACCCCCCTGCCCGAAGGCGACCCTGGCCCTGCTGGGCCAGCTCGAGGAGCTGCTCGAGGCGCCCATGCCTCTCGGCGACCTCCCTGACGACGCCCGGGCCTGGGAGCGGGGCGTCGACGAGCTGGCCGGCGAGGACGAGGACATCGCCGACTACGTCCGCGCCCTCGAGGAGACGCGCGACACCGCAGACCTCCCGGAGGCCAGCGGAGAGGCGATCGCCCGCGAGTTCGAGCGCTACCTCAAGCGGCGCCACGAGGACTGACCGCACCCGGCACCGGCCCGGTCAGAGACCGAGGCCGAGGGCGCTGTCGAGCAGTCGGTGCACCGCGAGCGCGGCGCCCGGGTCACTGGTGTCGGCCAGGCCGGTCGTGCCGAGCGTCGCGTCGACCCAGTCCTGCACCGCGGCCAGTGCGGTCGGGGCGTCCAGGTCTGCGGCGAGGGCCGCGAGGACTGCCTCGACGACCGGCCCGGACGGAGCACCCGCGCCCAGTGCCAGG
>JAJPEO010000271.1 GCA_021166815.1 Nocardioides sp. | reverse complement strand
CACCGGCGGACGCCTTGACCAGCAGCGGCAGGTCGGCCTCGGTGGGGTTCTCGGGCGCCTCGAGGACGGGCACGCCGGCTTCGCGCATCAGGTCCTTCGAGCCGACCTTCGAGCCCATCGACTCGATCGACTCCGGGGCGGGGCCGATCCAGACCAGCCCGGCGGCCTCGACCGCACGGGCGAACTCGGCGTTCTCGGAGAGGAAGCCGTAGCCGGGGTGGATGGCGTCGGCACCGGTCCGGCGGGCGGCCTCGATGAGGAGGTCGGCGCGCAGGTAGGTCTCGGCCGGGGTGTTGCCGGGCAGGCGTACGGCCCGGTCGGCCTCGCCCACGAACGGCAGGTCGGCGTCGGCGTCGGAGTGGACGGCGACGGTGTCGATGCCCAGGCGACGGCAGGTCGCGAAGACTCGACGGGCGATCTCGCCACGGTTGGCGACGAGGACTCGGGTGATGGTCATAGGGCGGCTCACATCCTGAAGACGCCGAAGGACGTGGCGCCCTCAATCGGCTGGGTGTCGATGACGGAGAAGGCGATGCCCAGGACGGTGCGGGTGTCGCGCGGGTCTATCACCCCGTCGTCGTAGAGCATCCCGGAGAGGACGTACGGCAGGGACTGCTCCTCGACCATGGCCTCGACCATGGCGCGCATCCCGGCGTCGGCCTCCTCGTCGTACGGCTTGCCCTTCGACTCGGCCGCCGCGCGGGAGACGATCGACAGCACCCCGGCGAGCTGGGCCGGGCCCATGACGGCGGACTTGGCGTTGGGCCAGGTGAACAGGAAGCGCGGGTCGTAGGCGCGACCGTTCATGCCGTAGTTGCCGGCGCCGTACGAGGCCCCGATCAGCACCGAGATGTGGGGCACGGTCGAGTTGGAGACCGCGTTGATCATCATCGCGCCGTGCTTGATGATGCCGCCCTGCTCGTACTCCTTGCCGACCATGTAGCCGGTGGTGTTGTGCAGGAAGAGCAGCGGGGTGTTCTTGGCGTTGGCGAGCTGGATGAACTGCGTCGCCTTCTGCGCCTCCTCGCTGAACAGCACGCCCTGGGCGTTGGCCAGGATGCCGATCTCGCGGCCGTGCAGGCGGGCCCAGCCGGTGACGAGCGAGGAGCCGTACAGCGGCTTGAACTCGTCGAAGGCGACCTCGTTGGCACGCATGGTGGCCGAGCCGGTCGAGACCCCGTCGACGATCCGCGCGATGACGTCGCGCGGGTCGAAGGGCTCCTTGAGGTCCTGCGGGATGAGGTCGAGGAGCTCCTCGGGGTCGTGGTCGGGCTCGGCGTAGCCGACGCCGTTGCCGGAGAACGTCTCGGCCTTCTTCCAGTTCAGGCGCGAGACGATGCGACGGCCCAGGCGCAGCGCGTCGTGCTCGTCCTCGGCGAGGTAGTCGGCGAGGCCGGAGATGCGGGCGTGCATCTCGGCGCCGCCCAGCGTCTCGTCGTCGCTCTCCTCACCGGTGGCCATCTTGACCAGCGGCGGGCCGGCCAGGAAGACCTTGGCCTGCTCCTTGACCATGACGACGTAGTCGCTCATGCCGGGGACGTACGCGCCTCCCGCGGTCGAGTTGCCGAAGACCAGGGCGATGGTCGGGACCCGACGGGCCGACGACCGGGTCAGGTCGCGGAAGATCTTGCCGCCGGGGATGAAGATCTCCTTCTGCGTCGGCAGGTCGGCACCGGCCGACTCGACCAGGGAGATCGACGGCAGGCCGTTCTCCTCGGCGATCTGCGAGGCGCGGAAGGTCTTCTTGAGCGTCCACGGGTTCGACGCGCCACCCTTCACGGTGGGGTCGTTGGCGGTGATCATGCACTCCACGCCCTCGACGACGCCGATGCCGGTGACCACCGAGGCGCCGACGATGAAGTCGGAGCCCCAGCCGGCCAGCGGCGAGAGCTCGAGGAACGCGCTGCCGGGGTCGATGAGCAGCTCGATGCGCTCACGCGGGGTGAGCTTGCCACGCTCGCGGTGGCGCGCGACGTACTTCTCGCCGCCGCCGGCGACCGCGACGGCGTGCTGCGCGTCGAGGTCGGCGATCCGCGCCAGCATCGACTCGCGGTTGGTGGGGGGCACGGTCGCCTCGGTCTCCTGCTCCGTGCTCACGTCTGCCGTCACTTCTCCAGCACCGCCTTCATCCTCTCCAAAGTGGTGCGCATTCCGCGCTCGTTGGTGCGCCCGCGCAACGCGCCGAGCACCATCCAGTAGCCGCGCAGGAGCAGCGAGGGCTCCAGCCGGTAGTACTCCGTGACGTCGGTCCCGCCGTCGCGCGGCAGGAGGCGGTAGCCCCAGTTGTTGACCGTCATCGCGTCGGTCCCGACGCTGAACTCGAAGACCTGCTCGGGCTCGCACCGGGTCACGGTGCAGCCGGTCCAGTACGTCGGTCCCACGCCGTTGCGCTTGACGTGGCCCTTGAAGGTCGCACCGACCTCGGGGCCGGTCGAGCCGCGCGTCCAGCGCGCCTCGAAGGTCTCGGGGCTGAACTCCCCGATCCTGGTCACGTCGCTGACCAGCGCCCACACCTCGCTCGGCGGGGCGTCGATCCACACCGTGACCTCGCCGCCCAGCGGCCTGAAGATCCCCATCACGCGCTCCTTTGTGTGTAGCCCAGCAGCTTGGCCGCCAGGTCGCGCAGCACCTCGTCGGCGCCGCCGCCGATCGGCAGCAGGCGGGCGTCACGGAAGTGCCGCTCGACCTCGGTGCCGTGCATGTAGCCCGTGCCGCCGTGCAGCTGCACGGCCCGGTCGCACACGAAGGCCGCCGCGTCGACCGCGGTCTGCTTGGCCATGGTGACCTCCGCGATCGGCATCAGGCCGGCCGCGTGCTGACGGGCGACCTGCCAGGCGAAGGCGCGCGCGACCTCGACGTGGCGGCGCATCTCCACCAGCGTGTGCTGGACGGTCTGGTTGGCGATGAGCGGGCGCCCGAAGGTCTCCCGGCTCTGGGCGTGCTCGACGGTCAGCTCCAGGGCGCGGGCGGCGATGCCGTAGCCGTGAACGGCCAAGGCCAGGCGCTCGGAGACGAACTGGCTGGCGATCTGGATGAAGCCGGTGCCCTCCTCGCCGACGAGGTTGGCGACCGGCACGCGCACGTCGGCGAAGCCGAGCTCGGCGGTGTCGGAGCAGTGCCAGCCCATCTTGGCCAGC
>JAJPEO010000230.1 GCA_021166815.1 Nocardioides sp. | reverse complement strand
ACTGGCCCGGGCCCTTGACCATCGTCGTGCGCCAGCAGCCCTCCCTGATGTGGGACCTGGGCGAGACGCGCGGGACCGTGGCGGTGCGCATGCCCGACGACGAGGTCGCCCTGGCGGTGCTCGAGCGGACCGGACCCCTGGCGGTGAGCTCGGCCAACATCTCGGGTCGCCCGGCCGCCGTGGACGCCGACGGCGCGGAGCAGATGCTCGGCGACGCGGTGTCGGTGATCATCGACGCCGGCCCGGCGCGGGGAGGCGAGGCCTCGACCATCATCGACGCCACGGGCGAGGTGCCTCGGGTGCTGCGACGTGGCGCGCTGTCGCTCGCCGACCTCGACGCCACCCTCGAACCCCTGGGACTCACGGTCGCGGACGAGGGCTGATGCGCGAGTACCTCCTCGTCTTCCTGGTGGCGCTGGTCGTCACCTACCTCCTCACGGTGATCGCCCGTGAGATCGCCCTGCGCACGGGCGCGGTCGCCGCGGTCCGCGACCGGGACGTCCACGCGACGCCCATCCCCTACCTCGGGGGGCTGGCGATGCTGGGTGGGCTGCTGGCGGCGTACGTCGTCGCGGTGCAGCTGCCGTTCCTCTCGCGCAGCGACGAGTTCGTCTTCCAGGACGCGGGGACGGTGCTGCTGGCCGGTGCACTGGTGTGCGCCCTCGGGGTGCTCGACGACATCTTCGACATCGACGCGCTCACCAAGTTCGGTGGGCAGCTGCTGGTGGTCGGCCTGCTGGTCTGGCAGGGCGTGCGGTTCTACTACTTCCCGGGGCCCGACGGCACCCAGTTCTCCCTCGACGACGCCCAGGCCACCGTCCTGACCCTGCTCGTGGTCATCGGCACCATCAACGCGGTCAACTTCGTCGACGGCCTCGACGGGCTCGCGGCGGGCGTGGTCGGCATCGGGGCGCTGGCCTACTTCCTGTTCTGCTACATCCTCTCGTCGCAGAACAACCTCACCCTGGCGACCACCGGAGCCTTCCTCAGCGCCGCCCTGGCCGGCGCGTGCGCGGGCTTCCTGCCTCACAACTTCCATCCGGCCCGACTGTTCATGGGCGACTCGGGCTCCATGCTGATCGGCCTGGTCCTCTCGGCCAGCACCCTGACCCTCACCGGTCAGTTCGACAGCAACGCGATCAGCAGCTCCGGCAACAGCTTCTTCGTCACCGTGATGCCCGTGATGCTCCCGGTGTCGCTGCTCATGGTGCCCATGATCGACCTCGTGCTGGCGGTCGTACGCCGCACCCGCGCCGGACGCTCGCCGTTCAGCCCCGACAAGCAGCACCTCCACCACCGCCTCCTGGAGATCGGCCACTCCCAGCGCCGTGCGGTGTTCATCATGTGGATCTGGGCCGGGTTGTTGGCCACCGGGGCGGTGCTGATGAGCCTCTACCGCGGGCCTGCCGTGTGGTGGGGGCTCGGCGCCATGCTCGCCTTCGCCGTCGTCATGACGTTCGTCCTCCCGATCCTGCACCGGCCCCGCAAGACGGGCCTGGGCAACACGGGGCTCCCGGAGCACGCCGAGCTGGAGCAGGGGAGCGGTGGTCCGGATTTTCCGGCCTGATCCGCCCTTGTGATAACTTTCACGAGCGCGTGACCGACCCCTCGTAGAACGGCCGACCATGACGACCGAGTCGAAGCAGGAGCACCGCCGCGGTGCCTCCCCGCTCCTCGGTTCGGCGACTGCAGGACTCGTGGTCATCGGCGCCCTCGCGCTTGCCGGGGGACTGCTCGCGCAGCAGGGCGGCCTGACCGGTGCCCTCGCGGGCGGATCGCTGGCCCTGGCGGTGCTCGTGGTGAGCACGGCCGTGGTCAACGCGGTGGCGGGCGTGATGCCCGGCGCCTCGCTCCTCATCGCGCTGCTGACCTTCGTCCTGCAGGTGCTGCTGCTGGCCCTGGTCGCCGTGGCCATCCACGACGCCGCACTGCCCCGCGAGGAGTTCGCCCGCGGATGGTTCGCAGCCGCCCTGACGGCGGTGACCCTGACCTGGATCACGGTCCACACCTGGCTCTACACCCGCCTGCGCATCCCGGCCTACGACCTGCCTGTCTCACCCCGGCCCGGAGGTGAGCGGTCATGACCACGGCTGCTAGTGTGCGCAGCGCGATGCCCGACCACGACACCCCTTCGGTCGAGCCCGCCGGAGATCCCTGGCAGGCGTTCGGATACATCACTTCCGGCGTGCTGTTCTACGGATTCCTCGGGTGGGCCGCTGACCGTTGGCTGGGGACCTCGTGGCTGGTGGCCGTCGGCATCATCGTCGGCGCCGCGCTGGGCATCTACATGACGTGGAACAGGTTCAACAAGCCTTCCGAGCACGACACAGGAGACACCAGGTGAGCATCATCGCGAGCGCTGCGATCCGCGCGGAGGGCTTCACTCCTCCCGGTCCGGGAGACTTCAACCTCCCGCCGGTCGGCTACACGCAGGAGACCGCTCCGACGTTCGGCTTCCTCGGCGAGACGATGTACGCCGGCGTGACCAAGCCGATGCTCCTGCTGGCCCTCTCCGTGGTCCTCGTCTTCGCGTTCCTCTACTCCTCGATCCGCCAGCGCGCCATGGTGCCGAGCCGGTTCCAGTTCATCGGCGAGGCGAGCTACAGCTTCGTGCGCAACGGTCTGGCCCGCGACATCATCGGCAGCCACGACTTCATGCGGTTCGTGCCCTACCTCGTCGCGCTGTTCTTCTTCATCCTGTTCAACAACCTGTTCGGGATGGTCCCGGGAATCCAGTTCCCCACGTTCTCCCGCGTCGGCATCGCCTACTCGCTGGCCATCTTGAGCTGGCTGGTCTACAACGGCGTCGGCATCAAGCGCCACGGCTTCGTCAACTACGTCAAGCTGCAGACGGTTCCCGGCGGCGTCTCGGGCGCGATCCTGCTCCTGCTGATCCCGCTGGAGTTCTTCTCCAACATCATCGTCCGCCCGGTCACGCTGGCCCTGCGTCTGTTCGCCAACATGTTCGCCGGCCACATGCTGCTGATCCTGTTCGCGCTCGGCGGCGAGTACCTCCTCTTCGAGACCGAGCTCCCGACGATGCTCGCCGGACCGCTCTCGTGGGTGATGTTCCTGCTCGTCAGCACCCTCGAGCTCCTGGTCATGGCCCTGCAGGCCTACGTGTTCGTCCTGCTGACCGCCATGTACATCTCCTCCGCCCTGGTCGAGGAGCACTGATCTTCCGGGGCCCGAGCGGCCCCGGGGCACAACGCAACACCCAGCTGATTCACCACCAGTAGAGAAACCCTCGGGCACACCGGTGCCGGGGACAAACGAAAGGAAGAAGCCGTGACTGGCTCTCTCAACATGCTCGGATACGGCCTCGCGACCGTGGGTCCGGGTCTTGCCATCGGCCTCATCTTCGCCGCCTACATCAACGGTGTGGCCCGCCAGCCCGAGGCGCAGAGCCGCCTCCAGCCGATCGCCATCCTGGGCTTCGCGCTCGCCGAGGCCCTTGCCATCATCGGCATCGCCCTCGCCTTCGTCGTCAAGTGATCCTCGTCAGCCCACGCTGACATCGCAGAAGGACAATCCATGCAGACTGTGACCATCCGTGCAGCAGGGGGAGAACTCAACCCCCTGATCCCGCACCCGGTCGAGATGGTGCTGGCGCTCGTCTTCTTCGGCATCCTCTTCCTGCTCGTCAAGAAGTTCGTGGTGCCGAGCTTCGAGGCCACGTTCGCCGAGCGCACGCAGGCGATCGAGGGTGGTCTGGCTGCGGCCGAGACCAAGCAGGCCGAGGCGGACGCCAAGCTCGCCGAGCTCGAGCAGCAGCTCGCCGACGCCCGTCACGAGGCGGCGCGCATCCGTGAGGAGGCTCGCGAGCAGGGCGCGCAGATCGTTGCCGAGATGCGCGAGCAGGCCCAGGCCGAGGCGTCCCGCATCGTCGACGCCGGCAAGACGCAGATCGAGGCCGAGCGCCAGCAGGCGGTCATCTCCCTGCGTTCGGAGGTCGGTGCACTCGCGACCGGTCTCGCTGGCCGCATCGTCGGTGAGAGCCTCGACGACGAGGCTCGCCAGAGCCGCGTCGTGGAGCGCTTCCTCGCGGAGCTCGAGGCCCAGAGCGGCAGCGGGGTCAACTGATGTTGCGAGGAGCGTCAGCAGACGCCTACGCCGCGGTTGCCGCAGCCCTTCCGGGCTCCGGCACCGCGGGCACCGTGGGCGAGGACCTGTTCGCCGTGGCGGACCTCCTCCGTGCCGAGGGCGGCCTGCGCCGCGTCGCCACCGACCACTCGGTCGACGGCGAGGCGAAGGCCGACCTGCTCCGGTCGGTGCTGAGCGGCAAGGTGCACGACGACTCCCTGGTCGTCGTCACCACCGCGGTCGCGCAGCGCTGGACGGCCAGCCGTGACCTGGCCGACTCCCTCGAGCGTCTCGGAGTCGTCTCGGTGGTGCGCTCGGCCGGTGACGACGCAGAGCGGCTCGAGGACGAGCTTTTCGCCTTCGGCCAGGTCGTCAAGGACAACCCCGACCTGCGCGACGCGCTGTCCGACCCGGTGCGCTCGCGTGCCGACAAGGCAGCGCTCGTGCGTGACCTGGTGGGCTCCAAGGCGCTCCCGGCGACGGTCGTGCTGGCCCAGCAGGCCCTGTCCGGCAGCCACCGCACGGTGGGGGTCGCACTGGCCGACTACCAGAAGGTCGCTGCAGACGTCCGCAACCAGAGCCTGGCGGTCGTCCGCGTGGCGCGGCCGCTGGCCGACGCCGACCGACAGCGCCTCGTTGACGCGCTCGCGCGCACGTACGGCCGTGAGGTCAGCCTCAGCGTCGTGGTCGACCCCGACGTCATCGGCGGCATCCGGGTCGAGATCGGTGACGAGGTGATCGACGGGACGGTCTCCAGCCGACTCGACGACGCCCGTCGCAAGCTGGCCGGCTGAGCCCGCGCCCATCAAGACTTTCGAATCTTCGAGCAGAGAACAGGTGAGATGAAATGACGGAGCTTTCGATCCGTCCGGACGAGATCCGGGACGCGCTGCAGCGCTTCGTGTCCGACTACAAGCCCGAGTCGGCGACCAAGGAAGAGGTCGGCACCGTCGCCGAGGCTGGTGACGGCATCGCGCGCGTCAGCGGGCTGCCCTCGGTCATGGCCAACGAGCTGCTCGAGTTCGAGGACGGCACGCTGGGCATCGCCCTGAACCTCGACACCCGCGAGATCGGTGTCGTCGTCCTCGGTGACTTCGACAAGATCGAGGAGGGCCAGGCGGTCCGCCGTACCGGCGAGATCCTCTCGGTCCCGGTGGGCGAGGGCTACCTCGGCCGCGTGGTCGACCCGCTCGGCACCCCGATCGACGGTCTGGGCGACATCGAGACCGACGGCCGTCGCGCCCTCGAGCTCCAGGCCCCCGGCGTGATGGTCCGCAAGTCCGTGCACGAGCCGCTCGCCACCGGTATCAAGGCCATCGACGCCCTGACGCCGATCGGCCGCGGCCAGCGACAGCTCATCATCGGTGACCGCGCGACCGGCAAGACCACGATCGCGATCGACACGATCATCAACCAGAAGGCCAACTGGGAGTCGGGCGACCCCGACAAGCAGGTGCGCTGCATCTACGTCGCCATCGGCCAGAAGGGCTCCACCATCGCCTCGGTGCGCGGTGCCCTCGAGGAGGCCGGCGCCCTCGAGTACACGACGATCGTGGCCTCCCCGGCGTCCGACTCGGCGGGCTTCAAGTACCTCGCCCCCTACGCCGGCTCGGCCATCGGCCAGCACTGGATGTACGCCGGCAAGCACGTCCTCATCGTGTTCGACGACCTGACCAAGCAGGCCGAGGCATACCGCGCCGTGTCGCTGCTGCTGCGTCGCCCGCCGGGCCGCGAGGCCTACCCGGGTGACGTCTTCTACCTGCACTCCCGCCTGCTGGAGCGCTGCGCCAAGCTCTCCGACGAGATGGGCAAGGGCTCGATGACCGGCCTGCCGATCGTTGAGACCAAGGCCAACGACGTCTCGGCGTTCATCCCGACCAACGTCATCTCGATCACGGACGGCCAGATCTTCCTGCAGTCCGACCTCTTCGCGGCCAACCAGCGCCCCGCCATCGACGTGGGTGTCTCGGTCTCGCGCGTGGGTGGCTCGGCCATGACCAAGGCGATGAAGGCCGTCACCGGCTCGCTCAAGGTCGACCTGGCCCAGTTCCGCGCGATGGAGGCGTTCGCCATGTTCGCGTCGGACCTCGACGCGGCCTCGCGCCAGCAGCTCGACCGTGGTCAGCGCCTGATGGCCCTGCTCAAGCAGCCGCAGTACTCGCCGTACCCGCTCGAGGAGATGACCGTCTCCCTGTGGCTGGGCACCAGCGGCCGCCTCGACCGGGTCCCGACCGAGGACGTCCTGCGCTTCGAGCACGAGTTCCTCGACTACCTGCGCCGCTCGCACGAGGGCATCCTCGCCGGCATCCGTGAGTCCCTGAAGTTCGAGGACTCCACGGAGGCCGAGGTCGCCAAGGCCTACGACGCCTTCCTCGACCAGTTCGAGACCTCCGACGGGCAGTCGATCAAGGCTGGCCGTGAGGAGCACGAGGCGCTTCCCGAGGACGAGCTCGAGCAGGAGCAGATCGTCAAGCAGAAGCGGGGCTGACCCATGGCTCTTTCGGTACGCGAGTACCGCGCGCGGATCAAGTCGACGGAGTCGATGAAGAAGATCACGCGTGCCATGGAGCTCATCGCTGCGTCCCGGATCATCAAGGCGCAGCAGCGGGCCCAGGCCGCGGCGCCGTACGCCAACGAGCTCACCCGCGCGGTCTCGGCGCTGGCGACGTTCTCCAACGTCGACCACGCGCTGACGACCGAGCCGGTGGACCCGAAGCGGGCAGCGGTGCTGATCGTCACCTCCGACCGTGGACTGGCCGGCGCCTACTCCTCCAACGTTCTCAAGGAGGCCGAGCGCCTCATCGAGAAGCTCAAGGAGGAGGGCAAGGACGTCGACGTCTACATGTCGGGTCGCAAGGGTGAGGCGTACTTCAAGTTCCGCCAGCGCCCGGTGGTGCGGACCTGGTCGGGCTTCTCCGACCAGCCCACCTACGACAAGGCCGCGGAGATGGGCGAGGTGCTGATCAACGCCTTCATCGCCGACGAGGCGGATGGCGAGAGCCAGGACGTGTCGCCGGTCGACGAGGTCCACGTGGTGTACACGCGGTTCCGCTCCATGCTGTCGCAGGAGCCGGTCGCGGTCCGCATGCTGCCCCTCGAGGTGGTCGAGGGCACCGAACCCCCGGCCGCGGACGACCTGCTGCCGCTCTACGAGTTCGAGCCGTCGGCCGAAGAGGTCCTCGACTCGCTGCTCCCGCGCTACGTCGTCAGCCGTGTGTTCTTCGCTCTGCTGCAGTCGGCCGCTTCGGAGCTGGCTGCTCGCCAGAAGGCGATGAAGTCGGCGACGGACAACGCGGACGAGCTCATCAAGAAGTACACCCGAATTGCCAACCAGGCCCGCCAGGCCGGCATCACCCAGGAAATCAGCGAGATCGTCGGTGGCGTCAACGCCCTGGCCGACGCGAATGCCGGCCGGGACTGAAGTCCGGCCCGATAGAGCAGAGTGAGAGAGAAATGACTGCCACTGTTGAAGAGACCCAGGCCACCGGCTCGGTTGGTCGCATCTCGCGCGTCATCGGCCCGGTCGTGGACATCGAGTTCCCGACGGACGCGATGCCGGCGATCTACAACGCCCTCAAGGTCGACCTGACCCTGGGCGGCGAGACCCAGACGATCACCCTCGAGGTCGCCCAGCACATCGGCGACGGCATGGTCCGCGCCATCTCGATGAAGCCCACCGACGGCTTGGTCCGCGGTGCCCAGGTGCGCGACACCGGCGAGCCCATCACGGTGCCCGTCGGCGACGTCACCCTCGGCAAGGTGTTCAACACCACGGGTGACTGCCTCAACCTCAAGGAGGGCGAGACCCTCGACGTCCAGGAGCGGTGGAGCATCCACCGCAAGGCCCCGGCCTTCGACCAGCTCGAGTCCAAGACCCAGATGTTCGAGACCGGCATCAAGGTCATCGACCTGCTGACCCCCTACGTGCAGGGTGGAAAGATCGGCCTGTTCGGTGGTGCCGGTGTCGGCAAGACCGTGCTGATCCAGGAGATGATCGCTCGCGTCGCCAAGGACCATGGCGGTGTCTCGGTGTTCGCCGGTGTCGGTGAGCGCACCCGTGAGGGCAACGACCTCATCGTCGAGATGGAGGAGGCTGGCGTCATCGGCCAGACCGCCCTGGTCTTCGGCCAGATGGACGAGCCCCCGGGCACCCGTCTGCGCGTGGCCCTGGCTGCCCTGACGATGGCGGAGTACTTCCGCGACGTGCAGAAGCAGGACGTGCTGCTCTTCATCGACAACATCTTCCGCTTCACCCAGGCCGGTTCCGAGGTCTCCACGCTGCTGGGCCGGATGCCCTCCGCCGTGGGTTACCAGCCCAACCTGGCCGACGAGATGGGTCAGCTCCAGGAGCGCATCACCTCGACGCGTGGTCACTCGATCACCTCGATGCAGGCGATCTACGTGCCCGCCGACGACTACACCGACCCGGCGCCGGCCACGACGTTCGCCCACCTCGACGCGACGACCGAGCTCAGCCGTGAGATCGCCTCGCTCGGCATCTACCCGGCCGTGGACCCGCTCACGTCGACCTCGCGGATCCTCGACCCGCAGTACATCGGCAACGACCACTACAACGCCGCGGTGCGCGTCAAGCAGATCCTCCAGCGCAACAAGGAGCTGCAGGACATCATCGCGATCCTGGGTGTCGACGAGCTGTCCGAGGAGGACAAGATCATCGTCCACCGCGCCCGTCGCATCCAGCGGTTCCTCTCGCAGAACACCTACGTCGCCAAGCAGTTCACCGGCATCGAGGGCTCGACGGTTCCGGTTGCGGACACCATCGAGGCGTTCAACAAGATCGCGGACGGCGAGTACGACCACGTGGCCGAGCAGGCCTTCTTCATGTGCGGCGGTCTGGACGACGTCGAGCAGAAGTGGGCCGAGATCCAGAAGAGCCTCTGATGGCGACCGACAAGCTGCTCCAGGTCGAGCTGGTCGCTGCCGACCGGCTCGTCTGGTCGGGCCAGGCCACCATGGTCATCGCCCGCACCACGGAGGGTGACGTCGGGATCCTGCCCGACCACTCGCCGCTGCTGTCGATGGTCATCGAGGGCGTCGTCGACGTCCAGACGGCCGAGGGCGAGACCTGGGTCGCCGCCGTCGACGCGGGCTTCCTGTCCGTGGCCGACAACCGCGTGTCGATCCTGTCCGAGCGTGCCGAGATGTCGCACGAGATCGACCTGGAGAAGGCGCGCCAGGACCTCGAGCGGGCCAAGGCCTCGGGTGAGCAGGACGACGCGGCTCAGGAGGCCGTACGTCGTGCCGAGGCGCGGGTTCGCGCCGTGGAGAGGGCTTCCTGAGTCTCGCACCGAGCGTGACGCTAGGGTGAGCGCACGGACCGACCGGTCCGTGCGCTCACTGTCATTTCTGGTGCGGAGGGGTGGCCTATGCCGCTCGGGCAGCTCGTGCTCGACGTCGTCGGGCTGGTGCTGCTCGTCGTGCTGCTCTACGGCATCGCGCTCATCGTGCGGCGGCGCCTGCTCGCCAGGCACGGCGGCACCTTCGAGCTGAGCTTTCGCTCCCGCACCACCCATCCGGGTCGTGGCTGGCTGCTCGGGATCGGCCGCTACAGCGGTGACTCGCTGGAGTGGTTCCGCATCTTCTCCCTCTCGGCCCGCCCGAAGCGGTCGTGGCATCGCGACCACCTCGCCTACGCCGGGCGCCGGGCGCCGGAGGGCGTCGAGGAGGTGTCGCTCTACGAGGGGCACGTGGTGGTGTCGTGCACCTATCGCGACGTGGCGGTGGAGCTGGCCATGAGCGAGGCATCGCTCACCGGCCTCCAGGCCTGGCTGGAGGCCGGCCCGCCCGGCGCAGACTGGAACCGGCGCTGATCAGTCCCGCTCGCCGCCGGGCTTCCAGAGCACGTCGCCCTGCTCGCGGTTGGCGTGGCGGGCGAGGATGAACAGGAGGTCCGAGAGCCGGTTGAGGTAGGTCAGCGCGGTCTTGTTCATCGTGTCGGCGTGCTCCGACCATGCTGCCCAGCCGGCGCGCTCTGCTCGCCTGACCACCGTGCGCGCGACGTGGAGGTGTGCGGCAGCCAGGGTGCCCCCGTTGAGGATGAAGGAGCGCAGGTTCTCCAGGCCCTCGTTGTAGTGGTCGCACCACTGCTCGAGGCGGTCGACGTAGTCCTGCTCCACGCGCAGCGGGGGGTATGCGGGGTCGGCCACGACGGGGGTGGAGAAGTCGGCGCCCACGTCGAACAGGTCGTTCTGGATCCGCGTCAGCACCGCGACGACGTCCTCGTCGAGCCCCCCGGCCGCCACGGCAACGCCGATGTGGGCGTTGGCCTCGTCGGTGGTGGCGTACGCCTCCAGGCGCAGGTCGGTCTTCGTCGTCTTGCTCATGTCGCCCAGACGGGTCTCGCCGGCGTCGCCGGTGCGGGTGTAGATGCGGGTGAGGTTGACCATGGCATCGAGCCTACTGCCGCAGGATCTTCGGCACGGTCTCGGCTGCATGGCCACATGCGGACGAAATGGCGAAGTGTGTCCGAACTTCGGACATCTTGACGAGAACGCCTCAAAAGGTGGTGGTCCCGAGGCAACCAAACTGGGGGCATGGGGGTCATAGTGAGTGGCATCGGTCACTTGCGGCGGTGTCGGGGGACACCGATGGAGGAGACAGCATGGACATCAGGATCGACGGGCCAGTGCTCGTGTTCTCGGGCGCCTTCGACGGTCGCTGCACCTCCGAGGCTCGCTACGCCATCTACCGGCACATGGAGATCCACCCTGACGGGGTGATCCTCGACATCAGCGACGTGCCCGTCATCGACGTCATCGCCTTGCGGCTGCTCGCCGTGGCGACGCGCCACGCGTGGCTGACCGGTCACCAGCTGGTGCTGCGCAACCCGGCGCCGAGCGTGCGACGGATGCTCCACCTCTCGCGGCTCGCCCACGCCGTCGACGTCGAGAGGGTCGCGGCCACCGCGTGAGCGGGTGCGGGGCCGCACGACGCCAGGGCTGAGGCAGGTGTCACACGTCCAGCCCCTGCCACCGGGGTTAACGTCGCCTTACCCTGAGCACCATGACTGAGAAGGACCACGCTGCGGCCGTTCCAGCCCGCCCCGCCAAGGACCGCCCCTGGGTGATGCGCACGTACGCCGGCCACTCGACGGCCGAGGCGTCCAACGCGCTGTACCGCACCAACCTGGCCAAGGGCCAGACCGGCCTGAGCGTGGCCTTCGACCTGCCGACGCAGACCGGCTACGACCCCGACAGCCCGCTGAGCAAGGGCGAGGTCGGCAAGGTCGGCGTGCCCGTCCCGCACCTGGGCGAGATGCGCAAGCTGTTCGACCAGATCCCGCTCACGGAGATGAACACCTCCATGACGATCAACGCGACGGCGATGTGGCTGCTCGCGATGTACCAGGTCGCAGCCGAGGAGCAGAACCCCGACCTGGCCCCGAGCGAGGTCGCCGCGCAGCTCGCGGGCACCACCCAGAACGACATCATCAAGGAGTACCTCTCGCGCGGGACCTACGTGTTCCCGCCCGAGCACTCCCTGCGGCTGATCGCCGACATGATCGCGTACACGGTCCACGAGATCCCCAAGTGGAACCCGATCAACATCTGCAGCTACCACCTGCAGGAGGCCGGCGCGACCCCGGTGCAGGAGATCGCGTACGCGATGTCCACCGCGATCGCCGTGCTCGACCAGGTGAAGGCGTCCGGCCAGGTCTCCGAGGACGACTTCGAGAAGGTCGTCGGGCGCATCTCCTTCTTCGTCAACGCCGGCGTGCGGTTCGTCGAGGAGATGTGCAAGATGCGCGCCTTCGTCGAGCTGTGGGACGAGATCACCCGTGACCGCTACGGTGTGACCGACCCCAAGATGCGCCGCTTCCGCTACGGCGTCCAGGTCAACTCCCTCGGCCTGACCGAGGCCCAGCCGGAGAACAACGTCCAGCGCATCGTGCTCGAGATGCTGGCCGTCACGCTCTCCAAGGACGCCCGCGCCCGCGCGGTCCAGCTGCCGGCGTGGAACGAGGCGCTCGGCCTGCCCCGCCCGTGGGACCAGCAGTGGTCGCTGCGCCTGCAGCAGGTGCTCGCGTTCGAGTCCGACCTGCTCGAGTACGACGACATCTTCACCGGGTCCACCGTCATCGAGGCCAAGGTCGCCGAGCTCGTCGCCGGCGCGAAGGAGGAGATCGACCGGGTGCAGGCCCTGGGCGGCGCGATCGCTGCCGTCGAGTCGGGCTACATGAAGGAGAACCTCGTCTCCGCCCACGCGGCGCGACGGGCCCGCATCGAGTCCGGCGAGGAGATCATCGTCGGCGTCAACAAGTTCGAGACCACCGAGCCCTCGCCGCTGACCGCCGACCTGGACGCGGCGATCCAGACCGCGGACCCGGAGGCCGAGCGGGCCGCGCTGGCCAGCGTCGAGGCGTGGAAGGCGCAGCGCGACGAGACCGAGGTCGCCGAGGCCCTGGCCGCCCTCGCCGCAGCCGCGAAGACCGACGAGAACCTCATGCAGGCCACCCTGCGCGCGGCTCGTGCCGGCGCCACCACGGGGGAGTGGGCCGGGACCCTGCGCGAGGTCTTCGGCGAGTTCCGCGCCCCCACCGGCGTCACCGGCGCCGTGGGTGTCGTGGAGGCCGGCGCCGAGCTGACCGCCGTGCGCGAGCGGGTGAAGGCCACCGGTGAGGAGCTGGGCGGCCGTCTGCGCGTGCTGGTCGGCAAGCCGGGGCTCGACGGCCACTCCAACGGCGCCGAGCAGGTGGCCGTACGCGCCCGTGACGCGGGCTTCGAGGTCATCTACCAGGGCATCCGACTGACGCCGCAGCAGATCGTCGCCGCTGCCGTGGCCGAGGACGTGCACCTGGTCGGCCTGTCGATCCTCTCCGGCTCGCACATGGAGCTGGTGCCCGACGTGCTCGAGGGCCTGCGCGAGGCCGGGCTGGGAGACCTGCCGGTCATCGTCGGCGGCATCATCCCCGGCTCCGACGCCAAGGCGCTGATCGAGCAGGGCGTGGCCGCGGTCTACACCCCGAAGGACTTCGGCCTCACCGCGATCATGGACGGCTTCGTCGACGTGATCCGCAAGGCCAACGGCCTGGACTGAGTCCTCCGCCCGCCGCGAGGGTGGCACACTCGACCGCATGCGACGCGTCATCGTGGTCGGAGCGGGTGTCATCGGGCTGACGAGCGCCGTGCGCCTGCTCGAGGCCGGCTACCGCGTCGACGTGCTCGCCCGCGAGCTGCCCCTGGAGACCACGTCCGCGGTGGCCGCGGCGATCTGGTCGCCCTACTCCGCGCCCCAGCAGCACGTCGTGCGCTGGGCGCGCAGGTCGTACGACGTCCTCGCCGACCTCGCTGCCGACGAGGCCAGCGGGGTCGTGCTGCGGGAGGGCACCGAGGTGTTCCGTGGCGAGGCGCCGGACCTGTGGTGGCGTCAGGCGCTGCCGCCCGGGGCCGGCCCGGACCGGGAGACGAGCCTGCCGTCCGGCTACGACTCGGGGTGGACGATGCGTCTGCCGGTCGTCGAGATGCCGCAGCACCTGCGGTGGCTGGCGCGACGGGTCGAGGACCTCGGGGGCACCCTCACGCGGATGAACCTCTCCTCGCTGCCGGAGCCCGAGGGGGTGCTCGTCGTCAACGCCGGCGGGCTCGGCGCCAAGCACCTCGGCGCCGACCCCTCCGTGCACCCGGTCCGCGGGCAGGTGGTGGTCGTCGAGCAGCTCGGCCTCGATCGTTGGACGGTGGAGTCCGAGGGGCCGACCTACGTCATCCCGCGCAGCCGTGACGTCGTCGTCGGGGGCACCGCGGAGCCGGGGGAGTGGAGCCGTACGCCCGACCCCGCGGTGGCGGCCGACGTGCTCCGCAGGGCGACGCGCCTGGTGCCCGAGCTCGCCCGTGCGAAGGTGCTGCGCCACCGCGTCGGGCTGCGTCCGGGCCGACCGGAGGTGCGGCTGGAGCGGCAGGGCGACGTCATCCACTGCTACGGGCACGGTGGCTGCGGGGTGACCGTGGCGTGGGGCTGTGCCGAGGACGTCGTGGGGCTGGCCGATGGGTGACCTGCAGTGTGCTGCCCGCTTCTTCCTGGTCGCCGAGGGGCCGTCGGGGCAGGCCGAGGCGCACCTGCGCAGGGAGCGGGTCGCGGCCCTGGTCGGTGACCCCGCGGGAGCGACGGCGGACCTCGCGGAGGCCCTGACCGCCGGGCGGATGGAGGTCCGCGCCGACCTCGTCGACGCCGAGGCGCTGGTCGGGGTGCTCTCGACCCTGGCCGACTCCTACCGCGGCGAGTCGGTCGTGGTGGTCGCCGGGGGCGAGGTGATCGACGCCTCGCTGTCCAAGGCCGTGCAGCCCCTGCCGCCGCGCGCGCTCGCGCCCGGCGAGGTGGCCCGGGTCGACGTCGACGCCGACGGGTGGGCCCTGCGGTCGTGGGCGGGGGAGCCGGTCTAGCGGTCCATGGCCATCGAGGCCGCGACGAGCACCACGGCGATGGCCACCATCACGACGGTGGCGATCGCCATGCGTCGTGCCATCAGCTTGATGAAGGTCATCAGGAACGAGTCGGTGCCCCCGTGGCGGTTGAGCGGCTCGACGCCGACGACGGCCGAGCGGTTGAGGGGGCCGTGGATGTGGGGGTAGGTCTCCGCCCCCACGGCCTCCTCCCGCACCTCAGAGGTGAGGCGCTCGGGGTCGATGGTGAGCAGCACCAGCGGCTCGCGCCCCCCGGCGTAGTAGCGGTCGAAGACGTCCTGGACCTGCTCGCGGCGGCAGGCGTGGATGAAGCCCTCCTCGGCCAGGGTGCGACCGGCGGTGGAGGTGGTGTACGTGCCCGTGCGCCGGGCCTGCTCCCAGTCGGACCACGTCGCGATGTGGTGGATGCGGGCCATCAGAAGAGCCGGTGCTCGGCGTCGTCCATGCCGCGCAGGGCGTCGTAGTCGACCGTCGCGCAGGCGATGCCGCGGTCGGTGGCGAGCACGCGGGCCTGCGGCTTGATCTCCTGGGCGGCGAAGATGCCGCGCACCGGGCCCTTGGTGGTCAGCAGGGGGTCGCGGTTGAGGAGCTCGAGGTAGCGGGTGAGCTGCTCGACGCCGTCGATCTCGCCGCGGCGCTTGATCTCCACCGCGACCGAGAGACCGTCGGTGTCGCGGCACATGAGGTCGACCGGCCCGATGGCGGTGGGGAACTCGCGGCGCACCAGGGTCAGGCCCTCGGAGAGCGTGGCGGGGTGCTCGGCCAGCAGCTCTTGGAGGTGCTTCTCGACGCCGTCCTTCTGCAGGCCCGGGTCGAAGCCCAGGTCGTGGGAGGTGTCGTGGTGCACCTCGTCGATGAGGATGCGCAGGGTGTCGTCGGTCTTGGCGGCGGTGACGACCCACTCGGTGCGGCCGTCGTCGGTGGTGCGCTCGCGCACGGTGCAGGGGGGAGACATCCAGTTGAGCGGCTTGTAGGAGCCGCCGTCGGAGTGGATCAGCACCGAGCCGTCCCCCTTGAGCATGAGGACCCGGGTGGCCATGGGCAGGTGGGCGGTCAGCCGTCCGGCGTAGTCGACCTGGCAGGTGGCAACGACGAGTCTCACGGCAGTGAACCTACCCCGGCGCGAGGGCCGCATAGGGTGAGGCCCATGCCCGTGCCCGTGGTCCGTCCCGCCCGTGAGCGCGACCTGGCTGGGCTGGCGGCGATCGAGGACTCCGGTGTGGCCGTCTTCGAGGAGGCCCTGGGCGACCTGTCCGGGAGCGCGCTGGTGGCTCCGTCCCCGAGCGGCCACGAACGTGCGGCCGACGGGTTCGTCCTGGTCGCCGGCGACCCGCCCGTCGGCTTCGCCCACGTCGTGTTCAGGGAGGGCCACGCCCACCTCGAGCAGCTCTCGGTCCTCCCGGAGCACGGACGTTCGGGCATCGGCACTGCCCTGCTCGAGGCCGTGTGCGACCGCCTGTCGGTGCTGGGCCACGGCCAGGTGACGCTCACGACGTACGCCGACCTCCCCTGGAACGCGCCCTTCTACGCCCGGCGCGGCTTCGAGGAGGTGCCGGCCGACGAGCCCCGTACGCCGCACCAGGCAGCCGTGCTCGCCCACG
>JAJPEO010000219.1 GCA_021166815.1 Nocardioides sp. | reverse complement strand
CACGCCCACGATCGCGGCACCCGCCGCGACCGCGATCACCGGAGCGCCCACGCCGAGCAGCGCCGCGCCACCGACGACGGCAGCACCGCCCAGCACGCCGCCCACGACACCGCCGGCCTCACCGGCGATCACCGAGGACGGCGAGGCGCCACCGGCGATCTCGGCACCGGCGAAGCCCAGGGTCAGAACGGTGCCGATGATGGGCAGTCGCCGTGCGATGCGCTCGGCCCCCTCGGCGGCGGCGTCGAGGCCGCGCGCTGCGGCACGGTTGCCGGGCACGTCGACGCCTCGGCCCGCCGCGCGCCGGGCCGGGTTGCCGGACCGGCGAGCCCGTCGGGCCTCGTCGGCCTGGTTGCGCAGGCGGGTCCCCTCGGTCCTGGCTTCCTTGGCGTACTGCGCGAGGGTGCGCGCGTGGAGGTCGATGGCGAAGCCGGTGAAGGCAGCCGGCGACTTGCTGAGCAGGTCCTTGAGCACCGACGCCTGGCTCTGGCCCTGGAGCTCCGCGACGAACGGGGTGAGGGAGCTCTCCATCCAGGTGTCGAAGCGCTCCCAGTCGCGGGTGACCTCGTCGGCCAGCTCGTCGTAGAGCCGGATCCGGTCGACTGCGACTGCGTGCGCCGCGTCGCGCTGCTCCCAGCCCTCGACCTCCTGGGGCGTGGCGTCGGCCGGCGGCCTGGCCCCCGGTGAGACCGCCGCGGGCGGCGCGGCGATGACGGTGCCGGTGACGGTGAGCCCGCCGGCGATCGCGCGGCTGCGCCGCTCGCCCAAGCGTTCGGTCATCCGCTCGAGCTGGCCGGCGCAGGCACGCAGCTTGTCGCCGCCCTTGCGCAGCCGGTCGGCGGAGTCGTCGGCGGCCGCGACGCACTCGCGGGCGATGTGGCCGTACTCGTCGCCCGAGCGGCCGGCCCAGGAGTAGCGGGCCTTGCGGCGCGCGGCCGCGGCATCGTCGCCGGCGTCGGACACCGCGGTGCGGAGGGTCTGGTCCAGGAAGGTCGCCGCCGTGCGGATCGTGGTCGGGCTGCCCTCCACCTCGGTGTCGATCATGGGATCGACTCGTGGAGGGAGTGCAGGGCGCCGGAGACCGCCGCGTCGGTGTCGTAGAAGTCGTCGGCGACCGCGTTGACGATGTTGGTCACCATGAGGTTGGCGACGGCCAGGTCGTCGGCCTCGGTGACCAGCAGGGAGATGATCTGGCCGATCTTGGCGCTCGCGAGACCGGCGTCGACCGTGCCGGGCGTGTTGTCGCCGGTGCCGCTGATGCCGTCGTGGGCGTCCTTGTGGAGCCCGGCGATGGACTGCGCATCGGCGTCGTCGAGGCGGATCTCGCTCATCCGGTCTCACCCGCTCGGTGCCAGGCCTCCTCGGGGAGGGGCTGGTCGAAGACCACGACGTCGAACGGGTTCATCAGCCGCAGCGTGTCGAGCATCTCGGTCCGGTAGAGCACCCACGGCTGGTGCGGCCCGCAGCAACGGGCGAGCCGGTCGAGCGCGGTGTAGGCGAGCAGGGCGGTGCGGCCGTCCTGCAGCTGTCGCATCTCGACCCGGGCGCCGCTCTCGCTCGCCCCCGGCTCGGCGGGGAGGTAGAGGACCGGCGGGATCGGCGGCCGAGAGGCGGGCGCAGGCTCCGCCGTCGTGGCGTGGTCGGTCTGGTTCACGACAGGGTTCTACCCCACTACTCCGAGTCCTAACCACCCGACTTGCGGGCCTCGGGCCACTTGGCGCAGGAGAACTGTTGCCGGACGACAGCGAAACCCGTCGGTCGCGTGTCGTCCGGCAACAGTTCTGCGCGAGGCGGCTACTCCGTCGCGATGGCCTCGAGCACCTTCATCCGCGAGGCGCGGACCGCGGGCACGATCGCAGCGAGCACGCCGAAGACCACGGCGATGGCGAGGAAGGCGGCGAGGCTGCCCAGCGGCAGGCCCAGCTCGGGGAGGTCGTCGGCGAGGGCGCGCTGCAGCAGCACCCCGATCGTGACGCCGAGGACCAGGCCCAGCACCGCACCCATGACCGAGATCGTCACCGACTCCAGCGTCACCATGCGACGCAGCCGGCGCCTCGAGAGCCCGACCGCGCGGAGCAGCCCGATCTCGCGGGTGCGCTCCAGGACGCTCAGGGACAGGGTGTTGACGATGCCGATGACGGCGATCACGACGGAGAGCGCGAGCAGTCCGTAGATGATGTAGAGCAGCTGGTTGACCTGGGCCTTGAGGCTGTCGCCGAACGCCTCCTTGTCCTGGACCGCGGCGATCGGGACCGCCTCGACGATCGCGTCGAGCTCCTCCTGCACCGCGGCGACGTCGGCGCCGGGCTCCACGTTGATGCTGAGGCTGTGGTCGACCCGCTTGATGCCGGCCTTCTCCAGCACGCTGAACGGCACGTTGACGCCGCCGGCCACCTGGGTGTCCTCGGAGATGCCGGTGACGGTGACCTCGACCGGCTCCGAGCCCGGGAAGGACAGGGTGAACGTCTCGCCGAGCGACAGGTGCTGCTTGACGGCCGTGGACTCGTTGATCAGGGCGCCGTCGCCGGTGGGGCGCTCCTCACCGCGACGCATCGGGATGTCGTAGATCTCGAAGAACGCAGCGTCGAGCGCGTTGACGAACACCGGCTCCTTGCCGTTGTTGATGCTCGACACGACGCCCTGGGCGTGGGACACCACGGCCACACCGTCGACCTCGGCCATCTGGTCGCCCAGGCTCACGGGGAAGCTGCCGAAGTTGGGCGACTGCACGAGGAAGTCGGCCTCGAACTGCTCGTCGACGAGGTTCTCCACCGACTTGCTCATCGACGCGGCGAGCACGCCGACCGCCGACACCAGGGCCAGGCCGATCATCAGCGCGGACGCGGTCGCGCCCGTGCGGCGCGGGTTGCGGATGGCGTTGTCGCCCGCGAGCCGCCCGGTGGTGCCGAAGACCGCCGAGAACAGGGCCCGGCAGGCCACCAGGACGGGGCGGCCGAGGACGGCGCTGATGCCCGCCACGGTGAGCACCCAGATCACCGCGCCGACGCCGATCCAGATCGCGTCGTTGCCCGGTCCGCCGACCACGCCGAGGACCGCCGCGCCCGCGCCGATCACGAGGAGCACCGCGCCGATGAGCGTGCGGCGCCGCAGGCTGCCCTCGCTCATCGCGACGTCGTCGCGCATGGCCGCCACGGGGGCGACCTGCGAGGCGCGCTGCGCCGGCAGGAAGGCCGAGGCCACGGTGACCACGATGCCCACGCCGTACGCCGCGGCGATGGTGGTCGGGGTGAGGTTGAGGACGGCGGTGTTGATCTCGAGGCCGAAGCTGTTGAACAGCCCGGCCAGCCCACGTGCCAGGCCGAGCCCGACGAGCAGGCCGAGGCTCGAGCCGATGAGGGCCATGAGGAACGCCTCGACGATGACCGAGCGGCGCACCTGCGCGCGGCTGGCGCCCAGGGCTCGCAGCAGCGCGAGCTCGCGCACCCGCTGGGCCACGAGGATCGAGAAGGTGTTGGCGATGATGAAGCCGCCCACGATCACGGCGATGACCGCGAACACGCCGAGGAAGATCGTGATGAAGCCGAGGAACTCGCCGATGGCGTTCTCCGACTCCGCGACGACCTCGTCGCCGGTGACCGCCTCGAACCCCTCCGGCAGCACCGTGTCGGCCGCGGCGACCAGCTCCTCCTGGGTCACTCCCTCGGCCGCCGTCAGGCCGACCGAGGTGAAGGCGTCCTCGCCGTTGAGGAAGAGGCGCTGGGCCCCCTCGGTGTCGAGGATGACGAGGGTCGCGCCCGCCAGGCCGCCGCCGCCCAGGGTGGCGGTGCCGGTGAGGGTCAGCTCCTTGGTGAGCGGGGCGTCGGGCTGCTCCATGCCGGGGATCCGGCCGCCGCCGACGGCCGTCGGGTCGGGCGGGACCACGGTGACGCTGTCGCCGATCTCGTACCCGGCGCTCTCCGCGGCCCGCACGTCGAGCACGACCTCGTCCGGCGCCTCCGGCCAGGCGCCGCTCTCCAGCACCAGCGTCGGCTCACCGAGCATGTTGGGGCTGTCGGTGTGGTTGAAGGCGAGCGTCGGGGCGCCGCCCGTGCCGACGAGCTTGTCGTCCTCGTCGAGGACGTAGAGACCCATGCCGTCGACCGAGGCGTCGGCGCGCTCGACCTCGGGAAGGTCGGCCAGGCGGTCGATGTCACGGGGCTCGAGCACTGCCGATCCCCCGGCGCCGACCTGCCCCCAGGGGTTGCTGCCGGACGGGCGTGCCGTCGCGTCGGGCGTGGATCCCTGGATGATGCCGTCGAAGGTGCGTGAGAGGCCGCTGGAGAACGTCAGCACGCCGGCGAGGAAGCCCACGCCCAGGACGATCGCGAGCGCGCTCATGAGCAGGCGCATCTTGCGCGCCAGCAGGTTGCGCCAGGTCAGCTTGAACACCGGCTCAACCCGCCTGTGTGGAGCGGGTGGCGGCTGCGTCGTGGAGACGGCCCATCCGCTCGAGGATCGAGTCGCGGTCAGGGTCGCGGAGCTCGTCGACGATCCTGCCGTCGGCCAGGAACACGACACGGTCGGTGTACGACGCCGCGACCGGGTCGTGGGTCACCATCACGATCGTCTGGCCGAACTCGCTCACGCTGCGGCGCAGGAAGCCGAGCACCTCCGCGGAGCTCGTGGAGTCGAGGTTGCCGGTGGGCT
>JAJPEO010000181.1 GCA_021166815.1 Nocardioides sp. | reverse complement strand
CCGCTGCGGAGTACGCCCGCGTACGCGAGCAGTTCGGTCGCCCGATCGGGCAGTTCCAGGGCGTCAAGCACCGCAGCGCTTGGATGCTCGCCGTGTCCGAGCAGGCCCGGGTCTGCGCCTGGGACGCTGCCCGCGCCCAGGCGGAGGACGCAGCCGGCGACGAGGCTTCGCTGGCGGCGGCGGTCGCCGGCGCGGTGAGCGTGGAGGCGGCCTTCCGCACGGCCAAGGACTGCATCAACACCCTCGGTGGCATCGGCTTCACCTGGGAGCACGACGCCAGCCTCTACCTCCGTCGCGCGCAGACCCTGCGCCTGGTCCTCGGCCCCACCACGACCTGGCAGCAGCGGGTCGCCGAGCTCACCCTGGCCGGCGTACGCCGCGAGCTCACGCTCGAGCTGCCGCCCGAGGCCGAGCAGGTACGCGTCCAGGTGCGGGCCGAGCTGCAGGGCGCCACGGCGCTCGAGGGAGCCGAGCGGACGACCTACCTCGCCGAGCACGGCTTCACCGCCCCCCACCTCCCCGCGCCCTGGGGCCGGGGCGCCGACGCCGTCGCGCAGCTCGTCATCGCCGAGGAGCTCCGCGCCGCGGACCTGCGGCCCCACGACATGATCATCGGCAACTGGGTGGTCCCCACGCTCATCGAGCACGGAAGCGAGGAGCAGCTCCAGCGGTTCGTGCCGCCGAGCCTGCGCGGCGACCTGGTGTGGTGCCAGCTCTTCAGCGAGCCCGGCGCCGGCTCCGACCTGGCCGCCCTGCGCACCCGCGCGGAGAAGGTCGAGGGCGGCTGGCGGATCAACGGCCAGAAGGTGTGGACGTCGATGGCCCGTGAGGCTGACTTCGGCATCCTGCTCGCCCGCACCGACCAGCACGCTCCCAAGCACAAGGGACTCTCGTACTTCCTCCTCGACATGTCCTCGCCGGGCATCGACATCCGGCCGCTGCGCGAGCTCACGGGGGAGGCGCTGTTCAACGAGGTCTTCTTCGACGACGTCTTCGTGCCCGACGACCTGCTCGTGGCAGCTCCCGGTGACGGGTGGAAGCTGGCCCGCACCACGCTCGCCAACGAGCGG
The DNA here is from genome assembly GCA_021166815.1 of Nocardioides sp. GTDB lineage: Bacteria > Actinomycetota > Actinomycetes > Propionibacteriales > Nocardioidaceae > Nocardioides. The sequence continues at coordinate 9,841 of JAJPEO010000181.1, read as the reverse complement.
GTGGCGCTCTCCGGCGGTTCCTCGCTGGGAGCCGGTGGCGAGGCCCTGCTCACCGCAGCGAAGAACCTCGAGGCGCTGGACCCCCAGCGGCTCGCCCAGCTCGGCAAGATCCTCTGCGACGCCCAGTCCGGTGGCCTGTTCGGCCTGCGCAGCGCCATCCGGAAGGTGAGCGGAGCCCAGCCGGGCGCGGAGTCGAGCGTCTCCAAGCTCATCGGCGTCGCCCACGTCCAGGAGGTCTGGGAGACCGCCGTGGAGTGGCAGGGTGTCGAGGCGGTCCACGGCGTGCCCGACAGCTCCAGCGCCACCTGGTGGTTCCTCTCCACCCGCAACCTCTCGATCGCCGGCGGCACCACCGACGTCCAGCTCAACATCATCGGCGAGCGCATCCTGGGCCTGCCCCGCGACGCCGAGCCGCCGGCCGCGGCGAAGCCCGGACGGGAGGGCTGAGCGGTGCCGATCGACCTCGACACGGCCCTGGGCGCTGAGCCCTCGGTGCGCGACATCGCGTGGACCCGCCGCGACGCGCTGCTCTACCACCTCTCGCTGGGCGCCGGCCGCCACGCTGACGAGGACCCCGAGCTGCGCTGGACCTTCGAGCGCGACCTGCAGGTGCTGCCCACCTTCGCCATGGTCGCCGGCCAGGGGCTCTCCGCCGGCGACGGCCGCCGCCCCGGGGTGGACCTCCCCGGGATCGACGTGGACCTGCGCCGGGTCCTGCACGCCGGCCAGGCGCTGACCGCCCACCGCCCGCTCCCGCCCGAGGGCCGCGCCACGCTGACCTCGCGCGTGGCGGAGGTCTGGGACAAGGGCAAGGCCGCCGTCGCGGTGCTCGAGACCACGGCGCGTACGCCGGACGACGAGCCGCTGTGGACCTCGCGCCTGCAGATGTGGCTGCGCGGTGAGGGCGGCTTCGGCGGCGAGCCGGGCCCCGAGACGCCCTGGGAGCGGCCCGACCGCGAGCCCGACCACGTGCTCGAGACCCGCACCGACCCGGGCCAGGCACTGCTCTACCGCCTCAACGGCGACCTCAACCCGCTGCACGCCGACCCGGAGTTCGCGGCAGCCGCCGGCTTCGACCGTCCGATCCTGCACGGGCTCGCGTCGTACGGCATCGTCGCCAAGGCGATCGTGGACGGCCTCCTCGACGGCGACGCGACCCGCCTCACCGGCCTGTCGGTGCGGTTCGCCGGGTCGCTGTTCCCGGGCCAGACCATTCGCACCTCGGTGTGGAGCGAGGGCGACCAGCTCGTCCTCGAGGCCACGTGCCCCGAGCGCGACGGAGCGCCCGTCCTCAGCCACGCCACCGCGCAGGTGCGGCGATGAGCGCGCACGCCCGCCCGGGCGAGCTGACCGCGACCACCAGGAACGAGGGTGTCGACGCGGCCGTCGCCGCCGCCCGCCGCGTGATCGCCGCCCTGCTGCACGCCGGTGACGGCAGCGCCGCGGAGATGGCGTCGGTGGCCGAGCAGCTCGACGCGGTCGCCGAGCACCTCGAGAAGCACGCGCCCACCCGCGAGGAGCGCCTCGTCGACATGTGGGCCGGGGAGGGCGTCACCCGCCACGACCCCGTGACCGGCCCCGAGAACGCGATCGCCCCGCCCCTGCACCTCGTCGGCCAGGAGGACGGCTCCATCGAGGGCCGGGTGGTGCTCGGGATGCCGTACCAGGGCCCGCCCGGGTGCGTGCACGGCGGCATCTCCGCGCTCCTCCTCGACCACACCCTGGGCGTGGCCAACCACTGGGCGGGGGAGTCGGGCATGACCGGCACCCTGACCCTGCGCTACCACCGCCCGACGCCGCTCTTCGAGGAGCTCGTCGTCACCGGCCGCCAGGTCTCGGTCGAGGGTCGCAAGATCCGCACCACCGGCGAGATCACCGCGAACGGCGAGGTCTGCGTGTCCGCCGACGGCATCTTCGTCAACGCCCACCTGGCCCGTCCCCGCTGAGGAGAACACAGACACATGAACCCCTGGGAAGGCCGCCACCTCGGCGAGCGCACCGTGGCGTACGACGAGCGCGACGCGATCCTCTACGCGCTGGCTGTCGGCGCGCCCGCCGACCGGCTCGACCTGGTCTTCGAGGAGCGGCTGCGCGTGCTGCCGACCTTTGCGCTGACGCTCGCCCAGTGGGCGCCCGACGCGCTCGGCTCGGCCGGTGCGTTCGACACGAGCACCGCCGTGCACGGGGCCCAGCGGCTCGAGGTGCTGGCGCCGCTGCCCCCCGCGGGCGAGCTCGCGCTCACCTCCCGCGTGGAGCGGGTGTGGGACAAGGGCGCCGCCGCGATCTTCGACGTCGTGGTCGAGAGCGACTTCTTCCGCGCCACCTGGGCGATCTTCGCGCCGGGCTGTGGTGGCTTCGGCGGCGAGCGCGGTCCCTCGGCCCCCGCTCGTCCTGAGGGCGACCCGACGGCGACGACCACCGTCGCCACGGCCGCCAACCAGGCCGCGCTCTACCGGCTGCTGGGCGACCGCCACCACATGCACGTCGACCCCGAGGCCGCGCGTGCGGCGGGCCAGCCGCGCCCGTTCCTGCACGGCCTCGCGACGCTCGCCTCGGTGAGCCTGGCCGTGGCCGACGAGGTGGGCGCCCACCCCGCCGACCTGACCCGCCTCGAGGCGCGCTTCGCCGCCCCCGTGTTCCCCGGTGACGTCCTCGACGTGACGACCTGGGTCGACGGCACGACCGGCCGGTTCGAGGCAGTCGCCGACGGCCGTCCCGCGCTGCTCGGCGGCCTCGCGTCGTACGCCTGACCGCCCGCACCGACCCGCTCCCCATCGAGAGGTACCCATGACCCGCACCGCCACCTTCGCCGACGTGCTGCGTGCCCGCGCGGGCGACAGCCGGACCGCCCTGGTCTTCGAGGACCGGTCGTGGACCTGGGACGAGGTGGTGCAGGAGAGCGCCGTCCGCGCAGCTGCGCTGGCCGACCTGGTCCCGCACCCGGAGGGCCGGCAGGTCCACGTCGGGGTGCTCCTGGAGAACGTGCCCGACTTCGTCTTCTGGATCGGTGCGGGCGCCCTGGCGGGCGCGGTGGTCGTCGGCATCAACGCCAGCCGCAGCGGCGTCGAGATCGCCCGGGACGTCCGCCACGCCGACGTCGACGTCATCGTCACCGAGACGCGGCTCGCCCACCTGCTCGAGGGGACCGACCACGGCATCGCCGCCGACCGGGTCCTCGACATCGACTCCCCGCGGTACGCCGAACTGGTGACGGCGTACCGCGGGGCCTCCATGCCGTCGGTGCTCCCTGACCCCGACGACATCGCCCTGCTCCTGTTCAGCTCCGGCTCCACGGGCGCCCCGAAGGCCGTGATCGTCGGCCAGGGCCGGCTCGGCACTCTGGTGGAGGCGCTCGTCGAGCGCACCAGGATGCGGCCGGACTCGGTCGCGTACCTCTGCATGCCGCTCTTCCACGGCAACGCGGTGATGCTCAACCTCGCGACCGCGATGCGCGTGGGCGCCACCGTCGTGCTGCGCCGCAAGTTCTCCGCGAGCGCCTTCGGGCCCGACGTGCACCGCCACGGCGTCACCTTCGTCAACTACGTCGGCCGTGCACTGTCGTACGTGCTCAGCCGGCCCGAGGACCCCCGCGACCGCGACAGCACCCTGGAGCTGGCCTTCGGGACCGAGGCGTCGGAGGCCGACATCGCCCGCTTCAGCGAGCGCTTCGGGTGCGAGGTGGTCGAGGGCTACGGCATGAGCGAGGGCGTCCTCCGGATCAACCGGACCCCCGAGACGCCGTCCGGCGCGCTGGGCCTGCCGGCCGGCACCGTCGACGTGCGCATCCTCGACGAGGCCACCGGGCAGGAGTGCCCGCGGGCGACGTTCGACGCGTCCGGGCGGCTGGTCGACCCCGCCGCCGTGGGGCAGATCGTCGCCGTCGGTGCGGCCCGCACCTTCGAGGGCTACTACAAGAACCCCGAGGCCATGGCCGACCGGGTCCGCGGCGACGACTTCTGGACCGGCGACCTCGGCTACCGCGACGCCGACGGCTTCTTCTACTTCGCCGGCCGGTCCTCGGACTGGCTGCGGGTCGACTCGGAGAACTTCGCGGCCGCTCCCGTCGAGCGGGTGCTGCAGCGCTTCCCCGGGGTGCTCGCCGCGCCCGTCTACGCCGTGCCCGACCCGCGCACCGGCGACCAGGTGATGTGCACCCTCGAGCTCGAGCCCGGTGCGACGTTCGACCCCGCTGCGTTCGGGGCCTTCCTGGCCGCCCAGCCCGACATGGGGGCCAAGTGGTGGCCGAGCTTCGTGCGGATCACCGAGCGCCTCCCGCTGACGGGCAGCAACAAGGTCGACAAGGCCCCGCTGCGAGCAGCTGCGTGGCACACCGACGACCCCGTCTTCGCACGGGTCGGTCGTACGGCCGACTACGAGCCCCTGGACGACTCCGCTCGCGAGGCGATCGCCGCCGACTTCGGCAGCCACGGGCGCGCCGCCCTGCTGCCGGTCGGCTGAGGGGAGCGGGCTACGTCGCGGGCCGCAGCACCGCGACGTCGCCCAGCGAGACCCGGATCTCGAAGTGGCGGCGGGCCAGGCGCCAGCCCGACGGCGTACGCCGCCAGTGGTCGTCGTAGTCACCGAGGCACTCGTAGAACGAGCCCGCCATCGGGCCGGCCCCGACGTGGTGGACCCGGCCGTAGGTGCGGGTGTGCGCCGTGTCGCCGTCGACGGTGACCCGGTGGTTGCCGAGCAGGTGCTGGCTGGGCCCGACCCCGCCGAGGGCCGCCTGCATCCGCGCGACGATCGCGGCCGGACCCCTGGCGCCGTACGCGACGGCGTCGTCGGTCAGCAGCGCCCCGATCGTGCCCCAGTCGCGCGCGTCGGTCGCGGCGGCGAAGTCGGCGAGCAGCTCGAGCAGCGCGGTGCGGTCGTCGCTCACGGGAGCTCGGGAGCCCAGGCCACGCCGTTGATGTGGGCGCCGCCGTCGACGAAGAGGGTGTTGCCGGTCAGGTAGCGGCAGTCGTCGGAGGCGAGGAACACCGCGACCGGCGCGATGTCGGTGAGCGGGTCACCGATGCGGCCCATCGGGTTGCCCTGGTCGGCCATCTGCTCGAGCTCGGGGTGGGAGCCCATGACCCGGCGGAAGGCGGCGCTCTTGGCGCCGGGGCAGATCGCGTTGACGACGACCCCGGTCGGCGCCCACTCGCGGGCGGCCGTACGGGTCAGCGTGCGCAGCGCCTCCTTGGCGGCGTTGTACTCCAGGGTGCCCATGTGGGCGTTGACGCCGTTGAGGCTGGTCATGTTGACCACCCGGCCCCAGCCGCTCTCCTTCATGTGGGGGAACGCCGCCTGCATCGCCCACAGCGGGCCGCGGAAGCCGACGGACAGGGCGGAGTCGATCTCCTCGTCGGTCTTGTTCTCGACGCGGCTGAGCGAGCCCGAGCCCCAGGCGTTGTTGACGAGCACGTCCACCGAGCCCCACGTGTCGACGGCGGCGGCGATCATGGCCTCGACCTGGTCGCGCTGGCCGACGTCGGTCCGGACGAAGAGCCCGCCGATCTCGTCGGCCACGGCGCGGCCGGTCTCCTCCGACAGCTCGGCGACAACGACGCGGGCGCCCTCGGCGGCGTACGCGCGGGCCACCGCCGCCCCGATGCCGTCGCCCGCCCCGGTCACCACTGCCACACGTCCTTCGAGCCTCATGCGGCGAGTGTGTCGGCGGCGTACGCGGGCGAGCGGGACGGGTCCCACTGGGCGGAAGGTGCGGGCGACGTCCCGGCCCGCGCGGCGCATGCTCGTCCCATGGACGGCGACGAGGTGCTGGGCAACGTGCACGACCTGCTCCCGGGGATCCGGGAGCGGGCGGCGGAGGCGGAGGAGCGCCGGGTCCTCCCCGAGACCACGGTCAAGGAGCTCGTGGACGCGGGCGTCTTCCGCATGCTCCAGCCTCGGCGCCACGGCGGCCTCGAGGCCCACCCCGTCCGCTTCTTCGAGGTCGTCCGTGCGCTGTCGGGAGCCTGCGGCTCCACCGGTTGGACAGCCTCGATCCTGGGCGTCCACGCCTGGCACGTCGCGCTCTTCGCCGAGGCCGCTCAGGACGACGTCTGGGGCGAGTCGGCCGACACGCTGGTGTCGTCGTCGTACGCGCCGATGGGCCGGCTGACCACCGAGGGCGACGGCTTCCGCCTGAGCGGTCGCTGGGGATTCTCCTCCGGCGTCGACCACGCGGGCTGGGCCCTGCTGGGTGCCCTGTCGCTGGACGGGCCGAAGCCGGAGTTCATCACCGTCCTGGTGCCCCGGAGCGACTTCACCGTCGTCGACGTCTGGGACCCCGTCGGCCTGCGCGGCACCGGGAGCAACGACGTCGTGGTCGAGGACGTGTTGGTCCCCGGCCACCGCGTCCTCCGCAACGCCGAGCACGCCCGGCTCACCGGTCCGGGTCAGGCCGTGAACAGCGGCCCCCTCTACCGCCTGCCCTTCGGCGCGCTCTTCACCACCACCGTCACCTCGCCGGTGGTGGGAGCGGTCGCCGGGTGCCTGGACACCTACGTCGACGCCATGCGCGACCGCGTACGCGACAGCCTGGGGGGCGGCCGCTTCGCCGACGACCAGTTCTCCCAGGTCGCCGTCGCCCGCGCCGCGTCCGAGGTCGACGCCGCGATCCTCCAGCTCGACCGCAACGTCAGCGAGCTGTACGCGCACGCGGAGGCCGGACGCGAGCTGCCGATGGAGCTGCGCCTGCGCACCCGCCGCGACCAGGTCCGGGGCACCGAGCGCGCCCTCGAGGCGATCGACATCCTCTTCAAGACCGCCGGCGGCAACTCGCTGCGCCGCGGCAACCCGATCGAGCGTGCCTGGCGCGACGCCCACGCGGGGTCGGTGCACGTCGCCAACGACGTCGAGCGTGCGCTGGCGATGTACGGCCGGGGCCGCTTCGGGCTGCCGGTCGAGGACAACCTGGTCTGACCCGGCCGGGAAGTCCGGGAGACCGGATGCCTCAGCCCAGCAGGTGGCTGACGGCCCGCGAGGCGGCGACCATGCCGCTGCCGATGGGGATGCCGGGACCGGGGTAGAACGGCCCGGTCCACGAGGCGCTGGTGTTGCCGGCGGCGTAGAGGCCCGCGAGCGCGGTGCCGTCCTCGCGCAGCACGCGGCTGTCCACGTCGGTGACGAGTCCGCCCTTGGTGCCCAGGTCTGCGAGGACCAACCGGGCGGCCACGAACGGCCCCTGGTCGACGGGCACGAGCGCCGGGTTGGCGAAGAAGCGGTCGAACTCGTCCTGGCCACGGCCGAAGTCCTCGTCGAGCCCGGCCGCCGCGAAGCCGTTGAAGCGGGTCACGGTCTCGACCAGCGCCTCGCGCGGCAGCCCGGCCAGGTCGGCCAGCTCCTCGAGGGTGTCGGCCTGGAACCAGGTCCCCGCCTCGAGCGCGTCGGACGCGGCGACGCCCGGGACGACGTACGCCGGGAACTGCCCGGAGGTGCGGGCGTCGAAGATCGCGTACGACGGCACCCGCGCGGGGTCGGCGGCCATCTCGCGGCCGAAGCGGTCGTAGGGGAGCGACTCGTTGGCGTAGCGGTGGCCGTGCTGGTCGACCACGATGCCGCCGCGGAAGCCGACGGCGAAGGCCGCGGCCCCCTCGGGAGTGGCGACTCCGGGCGCCCACCAGGCCTGGTCCATCAGGTCGGTCGCGGCGCCGAGCGCGACGGCCGCCTGGGCTGCGTCGCCCGTGCTGGAGCCTGCCGGGGCCATCGACCAGTCGGCGGAGCCGGGGAGGCCGTGCTCGGCACGGACGGTCGCGCTGCGCTCGAAGCCTCCGGCAGCGAGCAGCACGCCGCGCGTCGCACCGATGCGGACGCGGCCACCCTCGGTGCTCGCCTCCACGCCCACGACCCGTCCGTCGGCGTCGGTGACGAGCCCGTCGACCGAGTGTCGGACGCGGACGGTCCCGTTGCCGGTGCGGTCCAGGGCGAGCAGCAGCCGGCCGATCAGGGCCCGGCCGGCGCTCAGGGGGCCGCTGCCGTGGCCCTTGCCGAGGCGGTCCCGGTCGACGATCGGCCGTACGAGCGCGGCGAGCTCGCCGAGCTCCTCGGCGGGCAGGTCGACGGGGACGAAGGAGCGGCCGTTGGGCACGCGGCCGGGCAGGTCGAAGTAGTCGGGGAAGGCGCGCCACGTGAACTCGATGGCCGGGTCGGCCTCCAGCTCGGCGACCAGCCGGGGAGCGGTCTCGAGGAACGCCTCCTGCTTGGCGAGGCTCTCCTTGCCCAGGAGGGAGCGCAGGTAGGTGCGCGCCGCCTCGGTGGAGTCACCGTTGCCGGCCCGCTGCTGCACGTCGGTGCCGGGCAGCCAGCAAGCGGCGCCGGAGTACGCGGACGTGCCCCCGAGCAGAGCCGTCTTCTCCAGCACGACGGTGCTCAGCCCCGCGCGTGCGGCCTGCCAGGCGCCGGCCATCGCGGCTGCACCGCTGCCGACGACGACCACGTCGTACTGCTCGTCCCACGTCTCGACCATGGGGCCATCCGACCGCCAGCGTCGCGGGTGTGGCAGCCGCGCGTCCCACTCACCGGTAAGTTGCCCGGTGCGGCAGCGCCCAGGCGCGCAAGGATCGCCGCACATCGAGACGAGGGGAAGCAGTGCCACGCATCGCAGAGGCGCGCCGTCCGGCCGAGCCCAGCTCGCCGGAGCAGAAGGAGCGCTACCGCAGGATCCAGCAGGCCGCCGCCAGGCACGGCGCTGCCAAGGGGCTGGAGCGCGTCCAGATGCACGACGTCGCCAAGGACGCGGGCGTCGCGATCGCCACGCTCTATCGCTACTTCCCCTCCAAGACCCATCTCTTCACCGCACTGATGGGCGCGCGGGTGTCGGAGCTGTGGGACCTCGTCGCCGATTCGCCCCGTGCCGAGGACCCCGCCGCGGCGGTGAGCGAGCTCCTCGTGGGCGCCGGCCGCCAGCTCCTCGCGCGCCCGCTGCTCGCACACGCGATGATGCAGTCCAACAACGCCTCCGTCGCCACGTCCGACAGCCCCGTCACCAAGGTGTTCGCCGACCTGATGCTCGAGGTGCTCGACCTCGACGACCCCGACGAGGACCAGGAGCAGCTCGTGCGCATCGCTGAGTCGGCCTGGTACGGCATCATCATGTCCGCGCTCAACGGCCACATCACCGCCGAGCAGGCCGAGTGGGACACCCGCGTGGCCTGCCGCCGGCTGCTCGGCGACTTCTGAGGCGGCTGGCATGGGTTCGCTGGAGGGAAGCGTCGCGATCGTGACCGGTGCCGGTCAGGGCGTCGGCCAGGGGATCGCGCTGGCGCTGGCGAGCGAGGGTGCCGACGTCGCGGTGCTGGGCCGGACCGAGGCGAAGCTCGCCAAGACCTGCGAGCTGGTCCGTGAGCGCGGCGCGAGGGCTGAGTCCTTCGTCGTGGACGTCACCGACCTGGACACCATCCCCGGCGTCGTCGCCGAGGTGGTGGACGCCTTCGGCGGCGTCGACATCCTGGTCAACAACGCCTACTCCGGAGCCTACGGCCCGTTGCTGGAGCAGAGCGACGACGACTTCCAGAAGGGCTTCGTGTCGGGCCCGTTCGCGGCCTTCGCGTTCATGAAGGCCTGCCACCCGAGCATGAAGGCCCGCGGTGGCGGCCACATCGTCAACCTGGTGACCTCGGCGATGGTGCGCTGGGACCCGACGACGTACGGCGCCTACGCGGCCGCCAAGCAGGCGCTGCGCTCCCTGACCCGCACCGCCGCTGCCGAGTGGGCGGTCGACGGCATCAGGGCCAACAACATCGCACCGCACGCCCTGTCGCCCGGGCTGAAGTGGTGGACCGAGAACAACCCGGAGGAGGCGGCCGAGTTCGTCGCCTCGATCCCGATGCGGCGCATCGGTGACCCCGAGGCGGAC
>JAJPEO010000162.1 GCA_021166815.1 Nocardioides sp. | reverse complement strand
GCCGCGACGGAGACGCGCACCTCGCCCTCGGCCGCCGGGGTCACGTCGAAGGTGGCCACGGTGCCGGTGAGCACCCAGCCGCTGATCGTGCCGTTGTCGACCGCGACGTCGCCCGGGCCGAAGCCGGTGACCGGCTCGCTCCAGCTCACCCGGAACGGGAGCACCGCGGCGTTGGTGGGGCTCGCGGCGGTGGTGCTGATGGTGGGCATCGGCCCGGTCGAGTCGTACGTGCGGCTGACCGGCGCACCGGCGGTGCTGGTGTTGCCGGCCGCGTCGAGGGCCACGCCTGCCGGCACGCCGACGGTCACGACTCCGTCGCCGGCCGGGACGACCGAGACGGTGCGGGTCGCGCCCGAGCCGGTGAGCGTGGCGGTGCCACCGCTGACCGTGAGCTCGTCGACCGTGAGGCCGGTGACCGGCTCGGAGAAGGCCAGGGTGAACACGATGGGGTTGGCGCCGGTCGGCGAACCGGCCGCCGAGGTGACGGTCACGCTCGGCCGGGTGATGTCGTACGTCGTCGACGACTGGGCGAGCAGGTTGGTGTTGGTGGCCGCGTCGGTGACGGAGTCGGCAGGCAGCCTGAGGACCACCGGGCCCTCCGTCGTCGGGGTCACCCGCACGGCCCAGGGCCCGGTCCCGGTCAGCGAGTCAACGGTGCCGCCGGTGATCGTGAAGTCACCCTGGGCCAGCCCGGTGACCGGCTCGGACGCGGTCACGACGACGTCGTACGGGGCGTTGGTCGGGGTGGCCGGCCCGCTCAGCGTCATGACGGGACGGGTGCGGTCGGAGGTGCGTCCGGCCTCGTTGCCGGCCACACTGGGGTTGCCCGCCACGTCCGAGGCGGCACCGGCGAGGGGCTCGAGGGACACGGACCCGTCCCCGCCCGGTGCGACGCCCACCGTCCACGAGGCGGCCGGGCCGCTGCCCCCGCCGGTCGGGGTCGCGGTGACGAACGTGCCCCCGGTGACCTGCAGGTTGGCGGCGACGGGCGCCGTGACGGGCTCGCTGAAGTCGAGGCGGTAGTCGATCTGCGCCGCGTTGGTCGGGTCGGGGCCCAGCGCCGTGGTGGTGACGGTCGGCGCGACCCGGTCGACGTCGTACGCCTCCCCCACGAAGGGCAGGTTGCCGGTGGCCAGGCCCTTGCCCTGCGGGTCCGTGGCCGTGGCCGTCGACAGCAGGCGCAGGCCCACCGTGCCGAGGCTCCCGGAGGTGACCGAGGCGGTCACCGTGCACGAGGTCGTGACCCCGCAGGCGACTCCGGTGATGGTGGCACCCAGCGGCCCGGTGGTCGTGAGCGCGAGGTCGTTGGCGTCCAGGCCCGCGGGCACCTGGTCGAACCGCACCGTCCACGACACCGTCGCGGCGTTGGTGGGGGTCGGAGACGTGCGGGAGATGGCCGTGACGGCGAGCGGGTGGTCGATGGTGACCCCGGCCGTGGCGGTGTCGTTGAGCGGAGCCGGGTCCTCGATGACCAGGCCGTCGGGAGCGATCGTGCCCGTGGCCGTGCGTACGGTGCCCTCGGCGGCCGCGTCCATCGTGCCCTTGAGCGTGATCGTCCCGCCCTGGCCGATGGCCAGGCGTCCGACGGTGAACACGCCTGGCGTGCCCGACTCGACCGGGGCGGGGCCCGCCGCCGGCGTGATCGTGGCCGCGCCGGTGCGGGTGAAACCCGGGAACGTCGTGGTGATGCGGGCGGGGGCCGACCCGACGCTGGCGACCGCGTTGCGGTAGGTGATCGTGACGGTGACCTCGTCCGCTGCGTGGAGGCCCGCGCGGGCCGGCGCAGGACGGGCCGGGGACACCGTCAGCTCGGCGGACAGGTCCACCCGTGCCGCCGTACGACGGATCGCGACGCCCGCGCCGCCGTTGTTGCGCACCCGGCCCCACGCGTTGAGCAGGGCGCCGCCGGGGGCGGAGGCCAGGGCCGGGCGCAAGGACTCGGCGTTGTCCTGGCTCATGTCGCCGTCGACGGAGCTGATCTGCAGCACCTCGTCCAGCGTGCTCGCGTTCGGACGGAGCCGGCCGCTGACGACCTCGTAGTGGCCGGTGCCGGCCGTCGACGTGCGTCGCGCCCACGAGAGCACGAAGTGGCCGGGTTGGGCCAGGTCCGGCGAGACAGCGGGCCAGGTGTCAGCCTGGTTCGCCAGCGTCAGCAGCAAGGGACTCCAGGTGTCGGAGCCCGGCGAGGCCGCGCCGCGGGCAGCGACGAGGCGCCGCTCGGAGGCCGGCGCCCCCACCCGGGACGCGACGATCACGTAGGTGCTCGCGTCGGCGGTGACGTCCGGCGTGAGCAGGTCGGTGCCGGGCGTCACGCCGAACGAGCTGCGTACACCCAGCGTGGAGCCGAGCACGCGCCGGAAGCTGGTCGTGCGCTCGCCACCGATGACCGACTCGAAGGCGATCAGCGAGTCGGGGGTCGACCCTCCGTCGGTGAGCGACGCCACTCGGGGCCGGGTCGCGCCAGCCCCTGCCATGAGCCGCAGCGGCGGGGTCGACCCGGAGAGGTCGAGCCCGCGCTGCACCGTCCAGATGTCCGTGGCCCCGTCACCGGTCGCCGGGGTGTCGCCCTGCCAGACGAGCCGGACCTGGCCGTGGTCCTCGGTGAGGTCGGGGTGCTGCTGGTCCCAGGCGGGGTCGGAGAGGACCGGGCTGGCGGCGTCGTGGCCCACCGAGGTCACCTGCACCGGCGTCAGCACGCCCAACGGCTGCGCAGGGTCGACGATCGCTGCGAAGACCTGCCAGTTGGTCTCGTCGACGGGCGTCGGGGCACCCACGGTGTCCGGCTTGACGTCGCCGGCGAACGCCAGCGCGACCCTGCCGTTGGACAGCACCTGTGCCACCGGGGCGGCCACGTCCTGGGTCGCGTCGTCCGCGCCGCCCAACCGGACGAGCAGCGCCGGGGAGCCGAGCGGGGTGCCGTCGGCAGCCACGTAGCGCCCGAAGATCTCCCGCTTCAGTCCTTGGGCGGTCCCCGTGGTGACCGGCCGCACGGCCTCCCAGACCGTCAGGAACCGTCCGTCCGGCAGGGCTGCGACACCCGCCTCGCCGACGCCGCCGTCGGTCGTCGTCCCGGAGACCACGGTCTCGGCGGCACCCAGCGGGCCGGCGGTGGCGGTCCCGGGGAGGAGGGCGAGCAGCGCGGCCGCGGTGGTGGTCGCGGTCAGGCAGGAGAGCGTACGGCGCACAGGGATCCTCAGGACTCGGTCACGTGGCGGAGGGGAAGATGCCCTGGATCGCGATCACCGCGGTCAGGGTCAGGAAGGGCTGCATGTTCGGGTGCGGCTGGGACCCGCCGACCGACGACACCGCGGTCGGCGCGTGGACGGCGTTGGCCGCGCGAGGAGCCGTGAACGCCTGCGCACCGCTGGCGAGGACCGGGTTGCCCGGCCCCGGGTCGCCGGTGACCGCACGGCGCTCGGACACGCCGTGGGTGTGCGTGTGGGCCGGCATCTGTGTCGCCGTCAGCGTGTGGAACTCAGCACCCTGCACCAGGCCGACGGGGTCGACGCCCTGGCCGATGGGCGTGCGCCCCCGCAGGTCGGGGAGGGCGAAGTTCGTCTGGCCGTTCCCGCCGTACTGCGTCCCGAGGAGCGCGAACAGGGCCTGGTTCTGGTTGATCGGCAGGAGCTGGCCGTTGCACAGCGCCCAGCCCTTGGGGGCGAAGTTGAACGGGACCCACATGATCTCGCCGAGGTGCGGCTCGATTGACACGGTGACGTCCTTTCAGGGCCGTTGGGGGTAGATGCCCTGGAGGGCGATGCAGTAGTGCACCGTCAGCGAGGGCTGCATGTTGTTGTGGGGCTGGTCGCCGCCCGCCACGGCGAGGGCCTGCTGGGCGCTCGGGGCCGGGCCGTACAGCTCGACCTCCGAGGTGGCCGGCACGGCCACGGCCGGGTTGTGCGTGGTCGCGGCCCCCGGGGCTGCGCGCAGGGTGTGGACGTGCGGTGGCATCTCGAAGGGCAGGAGCGTGACCGTCGCCTGGCCGCCCCGCTCCCCCAGCGCGTAGGGCGACAGGCCCGGCCCCTGCCCGGCACCGAGCGCCGCGCGGCCGTTGAGGTCCGGCAGGGCGAACGTCGACGTGCCGTTGCCGCCGTAGAAGGTGCCGAGGAGCGAGAACAAGGCGGTGTTCTGCGAGATCGGCAGCAGCTGTCCGCTGCAGGAGGCCCAGCCGCTGGGCACGAAGTTGAAGGCGAAGACGGCGATCTCCCCGACGAACGGTTGGGATGACACGTGGGCTCCTCAGGCCTGGCTCGGGAAGACCCCGAAGCGGGAGATGATGTAGTTGATCGCCAGGTACGGCTGCCGGTTCTCGTGCGGCGCGCCAGCGCCGGCCACCGACGTGGCCCCGAGGTCCTCGGTGGCATCGACGGCGGCGTACGCCACCTCCGAGGCGAGGGCCGCCGGGACCCCACCGACCGGCGACCGCGAGCCTGCGGCCGTGCTGGAGACCAGCTGCGCATGGGTGTGGTTGGGAATCTGCTGCACGGTGAGGGTGACCGACTCCGTCCCTCCGGCCTCGCCGATCACACGCGTGGCCCCACCTACTGCGGCGCCCTGGTGGACCGGCACCCGGCCACGCAGGTCGGGCACCGCGAAGGTGGTCTCCCCGTCACCGCCGTAGGTCGTCCCGATCAGCTGGAAGAGCGTCTCGTCCTCGCTGATCTGCAGCAGCTGGCCGTGGCAGAGCTCCCAACCCACGGGGGCGAAGTTGCCACAGAACAGCCTGATCTCCCCGACATAGGGCGTGCTCACGTCAGCCCCTCCATCCGTTGAAGGTCGCGCTCACGCCGGTGCGTCGACCGGGCCGGTGCGGCGCGGCCACCACGAACACCCGCAGGCGGCCGGTGCGCGCGTGCCGCAGGGTCCACGTGCCCTGCTCGGGGCGACCCCCGGTGCTGAAACGGACCACGTACGCCTGCGAGCGCCAGCGGCGTCGCGCTCGCGGCGAGAGGCCGGGCGGACGGTACGCCGCGTTCTCGACGGCCTCGACCCGCAGCTTGATGCGGCGTCCTGCGCGGGTGGCGACGAAGGTGCGGCCGACCAGCTTCTCCCAGCGCGCGCGCTCGGGGAGGGCGGCGGCGTACGCGTCCTCGGGGAGGAGGGCGACGGTCGCGGCACCGACGGCGGCACCTGCCAGCACGGTCCGCCGGGTCGCGTGGTGTGGGCCTGGTTGCGCGGCAACGGGCACGGGCGCTCCCTTGTCTGGACATGTCGGTGGGGCGGCGCGACTCCCCCAGTCGCCACCGACGGACAAAGGTGCCAGCCCGCGCCGGCCTCCGTGACGCTTTGCCCGGATGTTCACCGTGCGGTCTAGACACCGAGCAGCCGCCGGGCCCGTCCCGAAATGGGGCGACGGGCGGGAGCCCCACGCTCACCGCCCGCCTACGCAGCGCCCCTGCGCGCCGCGCACCCCTCCTGTTCGGAGGGAGTCATTCACCCGATGGCGTGCCCCTTCACCGCAGGGCCGCGACCGCCGCCACCACGTCGACCAGGCCGTAGCCCTTGTCGAACGACGTGGTCCCGAGCGGACCGGCCTCGTACGCCGCGCCGTCGGAGTACTTGTACGCCGTGCGCTTCAGCGCCGACTCGACCTCGGCCGGTGTCGCCGACGGGTCGGCCTGGAACAGCTGGGCGACGATGCCGGCGATGTGGGGCGCGGCCATCGAGGTGCCGCTGATGGTGTTGAAGGTGCCGATGTCGAGTGCGCCGGGACCGTTGCGGAAGTCCAGGCCGGTCGAGCACACGGCGAGGTAGGGGCGGCACGAGGAGGTGATGTTCTCGCCCGGGGCGGAGATGTCGGGGTAGGTCGACTGCACGCCCTTCTTGCCACGCGAGGAGTAGTCCGAGACGACGCCGTTGCGGGTGCCGGTGTCCTGGTCGTAGTACGACGCGACCGAGATGATCCCGCCCGTCGGGTCCATGCCGGGCGGGTTGGACAGGCTCTCGGAGCCGTCGCCACCGTCGTTGCCGTTGGCCCACACCGTGACGACGCCCTCGGCCGCCAGCGCGCGCTGGAGCTTCACCGTCGCCGACTCGGGGTCGAAGGCGCCCCCGCCGGAGGGACCGTAGGAGTTGTTGGTGACCTTGATGGGCGGGCACGTGCTGGCCGGGACGCCCGCACCGCAGGGAGCCGCGTGGTTCTCGAGCACCCAGTTGAGGGCCGAGTCGGCGCCGAGGATCACGATGGCGGCACCGGTGGAGATGGAGACCAGCGAGGCGCCGGGGGCGGCGCCCTGGAGCTTCGCGCCGTCGCTCAGCGTGGTCGGCCGGCCCGCGACGATGCCGCTGACGTGGGTGCCGTGACCGCCGACGGAGAGGGTGTCGGTGTCGACCGAGCCCGGCAGCGACTGCACCGTGCACGTCTCGGTCAGCGGCTCGCAAAGCGCCTTGAGGTTGGCGACCACGGCGCTCGTGCCGTCGGCCTGCTTGAAGTAGGGGTGGGTGGGGTCCACGCCCGAGTCGATGACCGCGACGCTGACACCCGAGCCGTTGAGCGCCTTGCCGTTGGCGCCCGTGAGGGTGCGCACCGCCTCGGCGCCGCGGGTGGCGGTGTTGGAGGTCTCCTGGAAGAAGTCGATCGGCTGCTCTCCACCCTCGACGTGGGTGACGCCCGGCTGGGTCCGTACGGCCTCGATCTGCGACTTCGTGCCGTTCGCCACGACGACGCCGATCTTCTTGAACGCACCCGTCTGGTCCATGCCGCTCGCGGCGACCGCGTCGCGCGCCTGCTGCAGCGAGGCGCCGTGAACGAGGACGGTCGTACGGCCGCTGAGTCCGGGCAGCTGGTCGGCCAGGAAGTCCGAGACGCTCGCGGGTGCGGTGTTGGTGGCGGTGGCGGTCGGCGCAGCCGCCACCAGACCGGCGATGGTCACGGCACTGGCGGCCAGGGCGAGGGGGGTCTTGAGTCGCACAGTCGTCCTCCGAGTAGGGGTCTGTTGCCCGGTCCAACGAGGCGTTGTGCCCCAGGTCACGGCTCGCGCCGAAGAATGTCCGGACACGCCCGCGCTGGTGTGCGGCTGCCAGACTGGGGCCATGACCGAGCTGCCCCGCAAGGCCGCCGCGCGCACGGCGCGCCTGGCAGCCCTGCCCCTGGGCTATGCCGGCCGCCAGGCGTGGGGGCTGGGCAAGCGGCTGGGTGGCAAGCCCGCCGAGCTGGTCCTCACCGAGGTGCAGCAGCGCACCGCCGAGCAGCTGTTCCGCACCCTCGGCGAGCTCAAGGGTGGCGCGATGAAGTTCGGCCAGGCCCTCAGCCTCCTCGAGGCCGCGCTGCCGGAGGAGCTGGCTGCGCCGTACCGCGAGCAGCTCACCCAGCTGCAGGACTCCGCTCCCCCGATGCCGACCCAGACCGTGCGCGAGCAGCTCGCGGCCCACCTCGGCGCGGACTGGAAGCAGCAGCTGGTCTGGCTCGACGGGGCCCCGACCGCCGCCGCGTCGATCGGCCAGGTGCACCGCGGCCGGTGGCGCCACGAGGACGGCAGCGAGACCGAGGTCGCGGTCAAGGTGCAGTACCCCGGCGCCGGCGACGCCCTGCTCGGCGACCTGCGCCAGCTGGCACGCGTGGCGCGCGGGATGGCGCCGGTCTTCCCCGGCATGGACGTCAAGGCGTTGGTCGCCGAGATGCAGGAGCGGGCGGCCGACGAGCTCGACTACCACCTCGAGGCCGAGGCCCAGGCCGCGTACGCCGCCGCGTTCGAGGACGACCCCGACATCGTGGTGCCCCACGTGGTCGCCGTCGGCGACCAGGTCCTGGTCACCGACTGGCTGGAGTCACCGCACTCCCTGGCCCACGTGATCCGCGAGGGGACACAGGCCGAGCGCGACCACTACGGCGAGCTGTTCGCCCGCTTCCTGTTCGCCGGGCCCGAGCTCACCGGCATGCTCCATGCCGACCCGCACCCCGGCAACTTCCGCGTGCTGCCTCACCCTGACGGCTCACCGGGACGGCTCGGCGTGCTCGACTTCGGCTCCGTCGCGCGCATGCCGCAGCGGCACTTCCCCGAGGCGATGGGCCGGCTGATCCGGATCGCGCTCGACTCCGACAGCGACTCCCTGGTCGACGGCCTGCGCGCCGAGGGGTTCATCAAGGAACGCTTCTCGGTCGAGCCCCAGATGGTGCTCGACTTCCTGGGTCCCTTCGTCGAGCCGGCCCGCACCCCCACCTTCCGGTTCACCCGCGACTGGATGCGGCAGCAGTTCGAACGCATCCACGACCCCTCCGACCCGTCCATCACCGTGGCCACGCGCCTCAACCTGCCCACGTCCTACCTGCTGATCTACCGCACCTGGCTCGGCGGCGTGGCCCTGCTCAGCCAGCTCGAGGCCGAGGCGCCGTTCCGGGCGATCCTCGAGGAGCACCTTCCGGGCTTCGCCGTCTGAGCGGCCGGGGCTCCGCGGACTTCGGGCAAACCCTGTCCAGACCCGCGCGGGCGGTCCTACCCTGCGAGGATGACGCGCCTGCGCAGCCTTGCCGCCACCGCCGCGGCGCTGCTCACCCTGCCCCTGCTCGCCACCACCCCGGCTGCCGCTGATCCCATCCCGCCCGAGGCGCAGGGGTGGCCGTGGTGCGGCCACGACGGCGACGACGACGGCCGCTACTGCATCGTCAGCGCCAGCAAGGACGGCGTCGCGATGTCAGTACCGGACCGCAACGTCGACTACGACGACTTCTGGGTCGAGTTCTTCAGTGACGGATCCATCTCGGCAATCCCCTACCGGGGCCGCCACCTGCCCGGCGAGCTCTACATGGACTACGACGTCGACCCGAGCATCACCTGGTCCATCACGCTCAACACGGGCCCGATCCGCCCCGACTCACTGTTCGGCACCGCCGCCGACGCGAGCTTCTCCGTGGCCGGCAGCGCGACCACCGGGTGGCGCGTCACCACGTCGTTCCGGGCTGCCCCCATCGCGTGGAACCGCGACATCCCGTGCTCCTTCGACGGCGGGTGCGGTGACGAGACGACGGTGGCGACCCTGCGCCGCAGCTTCGGCCAGGTGGTCCTCACGCGGGGCCACTACTGGCCCGGCTGGATCGGCGTCACCAGCGCCCAGGACGCCTACCCCTACTACGACGCGGACACCAACACCCTCGAGGTGCGCCTCGCGAACCCCCACCTCGCTGCACCTGGCGAGGTGGCGACAGGGAGCTACTCCACGTTCCTGCCCGACGCGATGCTCGTCAACGACCTCAACGTGCCCGACCCGACGTTGCTGACCTCGAGCAGCCTGCGCGTCACGCGCCGCGTCGGCGGGACCACCACCAGCACGTCGTACACCGTGACCCGCACCGCAGGCGGCGTCTGGATCCGCATCCCGCACATCACGTTCTCCCGCCCGAAGTACCTCATCCGGCCCCGCCCGACCGCCCCCGGACAGCCCCGCATCCGCAGCGTCTCCAAGACCGGCCGCAAGGCCGTGGTGCGCTTCCGCCGGCCGGTCGCCGACGGCGGCGCAACGATCACCCGGTACGTCGCCCGCTGCCGCAAGGGCACCGGCACGTGGAAGCGCGCCCGGGCCACCCGGAGCCCGGTCGTGGTCACGCAGCTGCCCCGCGGCCGCGTGACGTGCCAGGTCCGGGCGGTCAACAAGATCGGCGCCGGGCGCTGGAGCAAGGCCCGCCGCTCCTGACCGGGTGCGGCCGGCGCCAGCGTCCTGGTCGTCGCACGTCAGCCGGGACGTGCTGCGACGCGGTCGCCCTGACCGCCGGATCGTCACACGTCCCGCGAGGCGGCGCGGCCGAAGCCCGTCAGACCCAGAACCCGCGGCCGCCGTAGAAGTCGCCGAAGTGCTCCCGGTAGGACGCACCCGGGGAGCGGGCACCGAGGTACGACCCCACGACGGCCGCACCGAGGTCGTCGAGCTCGGGCGAGACCATCCGGCCGTCCACCCGGCGCACCAGCGAGTCGATGAACCGGGCCAGGCCGGGGTCCTCCCCCAGCCGGAAGAACGTCACCTGCGCACCCAGCCGTGAGGCGTTGTCGAGCTCGGCGACGGTGCGGGCGAGGGTCACGGGGTGGGGCGGGTAGGAGAACCACACCTGGCCGTCGGACTCCAGGTGGGCCGTGGGCTCGCCGTCGGTCACCACCAGCAGGACCGGCTGGGCGTTGGGGTGCTTGCGGAAGAAGCGGTTGGCCAGCAGCAGGCCGTGGTGGAGGTTGGTGCCCTTGGCCCAGCGCGCGTCCAGCGCGGTGAGCTCCTCGATGTCCATGACCTGCGCGTGCCGGCCGAACGCGATCAGCTGCAGGTGGTCGCCGCGGAAGCGTGAGCGGATCAGCTGGTGCAGGGCCAGGGCGGTGCGCTTCATCGGCACCCAGCGACCGTCCATCGCCATCGAGAAGGAGGTGTCGACCAGCAGCGCCACCGCGGCCTGGGTGCGCGCCTCTGTCTCGACCACCTCGACGTCGTCGATGGACAGGCGCAGGCGTGGGCTCGCCGAGCCCTCGGGGCGAGCGGCGCGCCCGGCTCGTGCCACCGCGTTCTGCAGCGTCCGGGGCACGTCCCAGCGCTCGGTGTCGCCGAACTGCCACGGCCGCGACGAGCCGGTCGGCTCGCCGGACAGCCCGGTCGTACGGGACTCGCGCGCGCCCTGGCGTCCGCTCATCCGGTCGGCGACGTCGCGCAGCAGGGACTTGCCGAGCAGGCGCATCGCCTTGGGTGAGAGGCGCAGGTCGCCGTCGCTGCCGCGCTGGAGGATGCCGTTGTCGCGCAGGGCCTTCTCGAGGTCCTGCAGCGTCCTGGCGTCGACGGCCGCCTGGTCTCCGAGCTGGCGGGCCAGGGCGTCGAGGTCGATGTCGTCGAGCCGCGCGCCGGCGTAGGCCTGGGACAGCTGCTCGCCCAGCGCGTCGAGCTCGGCGAGGTCCTGCAGCGCGCCGGTGCCGTCGCCGAGGCCCAACCCCTCCGACCCGCTGAACTGCTCGCTGCCGTTCCAGTCCTCGCCCGGCCGCAGGGCGCGCAGGTTGGCGTCCATCCGGCCGAGCTCCTGCATCAGCTCGGGCGAGCCGAAGGCCTGCATCGAGAGCTCCATCAGCTCCTGGCGCTGCTCGGGCGTCATCGAGCTGAGCATCCGCTGGGCGGCCGCCGAGCGCTGGGCGAGGGTGTCCATCAGCTCGTCGAGGTCGCGCGGCTCCTCGGGAAAGAAGTCGCCGTGCTTGTCCATGAACTCGCGGAAGTCCTCGTCGGTGTCCTCTCCCGCAGAGCGCTTCTCCAGCAGCTCGTTGAGGTCGGCCAGCATCTCCTTCACGGCCTCTCGGTCGGCTTCGGTAGCGCCCTCCAGCGCCTGCTTCATGCCGGCGAAGCGCTGCTCGAGCAGCTCGCGGCCCAGCAGGTCCTTGATCTGCTCGAACGCCTCGCGCGCCTCAGGGCTCTGCC